>CADDZC010000010.1 GCA_902812365.1 Acidobacteriota bacterium
AGCTGCCGGACGGCATCTTTATTTTTTACTATGTGTATCCGCTCGACTCCTTCCGCATCCCGCTGGCGCAGTTCTGGAATTTGACGCTGCAGCGGGAAATCCGGCCGAACCTGACGGCGGAAGTGGCGTACGTGGGCAACGTCGGGCGGCATCTCTACGTCAACCCCAACACCAACCAAGCCGTACCGGGGCCGGGGGATTTCGATTCGCGGCGCCCCTTCTTCCGGAAGTTCGGGCTGGAGCAGGGCATTCTGGATGATTGCAACTGCGACAATTCGAGCTACCATGCCTTGCAGGCCAAGCTCCAGCAGCGGGCTTCGCACGGGCTCGACTTCCTGCTCACCTATACCTATTCGCGGGCAATGACCAACACCGAGGGCAGCGGCGTCTTTGACAATAACTACGACTGGCGCAATGACCACGGCCCCGCCAGCTTCAACCGCACCCATCAGTTGACCCTGCTTAACGGCTGGGACCTGCCGTTCGGTAAGGGGCGGAAGTGGGCGGCGAACAGTCGCAAGTGGCTGGACGCCCTGATCGGCGGCTGGAGCCTGGACGGCGTCACCACCCTGGCTTCGGGCGTCCCCTTTACGCCGCAGGTATCGAGCGCCCCGCTGTTGAACGCCGACTTCAACGGCGTACGCCCGGACATCATCGGGAATCCGCACGTCGCGAATCCGAACCGGAATGAATGGTTCAACCCCAACGCTTACGTGGCGCCGCGCCAGCCCTTCCGTGACGGTCAGGCGTCCCGCGACTCGCTGTGGGGTCCGGCCTTCTACGTCTTCAACCTGGCCCTGGCCAAGACGTTCGTCATTGCCGAAGGCAAGACGCTGGAATTCCGCTGGGAAAACTTTAATGCCTTCAACATCGATAACCTGGGGCTGCCGGCCAACCTGGTGGACGTTGCCGGTGCCGGCCAGATCACCAGCACCCAGACGGACATGCGCCAGATGCAGTTCGGCTTGCACCTGCGGTTCTAAGAGATCGGCCGACCGGCGGCGGACGGGACTTCTGAAGAAAGGACGAGTGACGTGTTCCATCTTTCCTCGCGATGTTGGGTGACGTTGGCTCTGCTGCCGGTGGTGATGGCGGCGACGGGCGGGGCGGCCGGAGCCCGCGCGGGCCAGGCACCGGTTCGTGAAGCCGCGCCCAGCCCGCCGCCAGACGATCGTTATAAGGCGGACATCCTCGTCGTGGTCGCCCACCCCGACGATGAAACGATGGTGACGGGATATCTGGCGCGAGCCATCTACGACGAGCACAAGCGGGTGGCGGTCGTCTATGGCACGCCGGGGAACAGCGGCGGGAATGCGATGGGTTACGAGCAGGCGGCGGCTCTCGGGGCCGAGCGGGAGATCGAGGCGCGGCGGGCGGTGGCCGACTTCGGTATCATGAACGTGTGGTTTCTGGGCGGCACCGATACGCCGGGCCAGGATGTGCTTCGCTCGCTCGAGACGTGGAATCACGGGCGGGCCTTGTGGAACGCGGTGCGGATCGTGCGGCTGACCCGGCCGGAAGTGATCCTGACATGGCTGCCCGACTACGTGGCGGGCGAGAATCATGACGATCACCAGGCGGCGGGGGTGATCGCCACCGAGGCTTTCGATATGGCCGGCGATCCGACGCAGTTTCCCGAGCAGGTGGCCGCTCCCCGCGACCGCAGCGGCATCGGCAATCTGACGGAGGGGTTGCGCCCCTGGCAGCCCAAGAAGATCTATTACTTCTCCGACGCCTCGCACGTCGACTTTCTCCGCGGCCGGGGGCCGGAGTACTCCACGCTGGATGTGTCCCCCTCCCGCCACGTTCCTTACTATCGCCTCGCCGCCGAGGAGATGGCGTACCATCTGACGCAGGGCGATACGGGTCAACTGGCCCGACAAGCCCTGGCCACCGGACATCTGGAATACTTCCAGCAACCGGTCTATCTGGTGATGGGAAAATCGCTGGTCGGCGGCTCGCCGACCGGAGACATTTTTGAAAACGTGACCGACCACCCCTTGCCTTTCGCCCCCGTACGGGGCTACCAGCCCGAGGCTCGGGCCGGGCTGTGGGTGGAGCTGGGGGGTCCCTGGGCGTTCTACCGCCGGTTCTGGAAGGCGCACAATCTTGATCACCTGGCCACGCTGTTGCCGCAGCCCGAAGTCAGCCTCAGCGACCATGAGGTGCTGCACTTGCCGGTGCTGATCCACAACGACACCGACAGCCCGGCGGAGGTCGTGCTGACGGTAGCCGCGCCCGAGGGGTGGAAGGAGTTGAGGGGGACGGCTCGTTACCCGGTGCGCGCTCACGACGTCTATCCCGTCGAGGTGCAGGCTGCCGCGGCGCCTTCGCCGTCCGGGGCGGCCTGGCAGACGGTGAGTCTTCGCGCGCAGTCCGAGGGTCGCGAAATCGGCTCGATCACGGTCCGAGTCAACGTGGTACGGTCGGGCGGTTTGCCGCAATGAGGCCCGGATGGAGCTGAGGCCGGCCGGCGGGTGATGAGAGAAGACATCAAGATGGCGGAATGGCGTGCCGATCCGGCGGAAGCCGCGGCCTCGCGGGGGGCGTTGCCGAACGAGCCGTTCCCGTGCCCGTATTGCGGCCAAATGCTGGCTCCATCGTGCCGGGTCTGCGTGGCGTGCAAACAGGCCATCGATCCCGCCATCATTCGCCGGGCCGGCCCCGCCGTCATCTCCGTACGCCCGGCTCAACCTCTGCCCCCGCCGGTGCGATTTCCCTGGCGCTTGTTCCTGCTGACCTTCGTCATCGCCTGGACCGTCTCCGCCGCCGCGGTCGCGGCCGTCGGCCTCGCACGGGCTCAGGTGCTGCTGGCTATTCTTGAATTCGTTTCGGCGGCGTGGGTGTTCTATGACGCGCATGGCAAGCGCGTTCCCAAGCCCTTTCGGTGGGGCGTGGCGACGCTGCTCCTGTGGATTTTCATGTTCCCCTGGTATCTGGCTCGACGGGCCGTCCCGGAAGCGCCGTGCCCTTTCGTCGAGGCGCCGAGCACCAAGCGGAGCAAGGTACTGCTCCTGGTGCTGTGGATGGCGTTGCTGGTGATCCTGGCCCTCCGAGGCGGACCACCGCGCTAGGCCTGCGGATGGCCGTCCGCGGGCAGGGTGGCGCCATCAGGGGCTGCCGTTTAAACCCCAGTTTCAAGACATATCGAGCTTGTTTTCAAAGATGTTTTGCCGCTCGGATTCCGCCGACCTCCGAAACACTTCAGCAAGGCCGGCCTTCGCCTGCGGCCGGAAGCGATCATGGCTGGAACAGTTCTCGCCGGCGCCCTCCCAGCCGCCCGTTTCGCGAGCGCTGGGGGGCAGGTCGGCCGGGTTTACGGGGTGGCGAGGAATGGTCTTGGGGAAGGTCAAACTGAGAAGTATAATAACTATATAATACATAAGGCTCCGGCCTTGTCAAGGGCTGACGGCCTCCGGTATTTCTCTCGCGGAAGTTAATTTAAGAAGTAGGTGCGATACAGCGTATCGCGTTTATGAGGACGGAAGCCCGCCTCTTCGATGAGCCGCCGCAACCGCTCTTCGCTGGACGTGTTCTTGCAACCCGCCGCATAGACGACGTTCTCTTCGATCAGGATGCTGCCCACGTCGTTGGCTCCGAAGCGCAAGGCGATCTGGCAGATTTTGTGGCCGGGCGTCAGCCACGAGGCCTGGACGTTGAGCACGTTATCGAGATACAGCCGCGAGACGGCGAGCGTCTTCAGGTAATCGACCGCCGTCGCCTCCTGCTTGACGAAGCGGCCAAGCGACGTATTCTCGCGCTGGAAGAACCAGGGAATAAAGGCCGTGAATCCGCCCGTCTCGTCTTGCAGTTGCCGGATGCGCTCGAGATGGTTGAGGCGCTGTTCGGCCGTCTCGCCCACGCCGAACATCATCGTGGCCGTCGTGCGCAGGCCCAGTTGGTGAGCGGTGCGGTGCACCGAGAGCCATTCGTCGGTGTGGCACTTCCGGCGCGCGATGCGGAAGCGGACGGCGTCGTCCAGAATCTCGGCGCCGGCCCCGGGGATGGAATCCAGGCCGGCGTCGCGCAGCCGGGCGATCACCTCGCGCACCGTCAACCCGCAGATTTCGGCGAGGTTGAGGATTTCGGGCGCCGACAAACAGTGCAGGTGGAGTTGCGGATACCGCCGCTTGATGCTGGAAAGGAGATGCTCGTAATAATCCAGCTTCAAGTGCGGGTGAAGCCCGCCCTGCATGAGGATCCCGGTACCGCCCAGCGCCAGCGTTTCGTCAATCTTCTGGAAGATGGATTCGAGCGGCTGGACGTAACCCTCGGGCGATCCGACGGGGCGGTAAAAGGCGCAGAACGAACAATATTCCGTGCAGACGTTGGTGTAGTTGATGTTGCGGTCGATCTGATAGGTGATGACGTTGCCCGGGTGGAGGCGCTGCCGCATGGCGTCCGCCTCCATGCCGAGGCCGATGAGGTCATCAGAACGGAGCCAATCCAGGGCTTGAGTGCGCGTCAGGTTCATGCTCGCCGGCCTTTCGCCATCGTGACCTCCCCCTTTTAGCCGGCCGGGGCGGCCGAGATGAGGCCGGAGGCGAACTGCAGACTCTTCTCGGCCGGGATCAAACCGTGCTCGCGGGCCAACCGATAAAAGAGCCGCAATCCCTTCAGGTTGTCCTCGTCCAAAGTATAGTCAATGTTTCGGGTGAGGTAAACCTTCACGTCGTCCGGGGTCGTGCCGAGGCGCGGGGCATACTCGGCGGCAATCTCATCGATATGCGCTAGGCCATAGTCTCGCGACGCCGCGAAATCCGGGCCGATCTCGCCCAGCCGGGCCTCGGGATGGCCCGCCCACAAGGCGAAGACGAAGGGCAAGCCGGTGAACTTGCGCCACTCTGACGCCAAATCGTAGGCGTAAGGAGCGCGCGCGGGGGAGGGGCGAGCCAGCGCGGGATCGCCGATGAGGAGCGCCGCGTCGGCCCGGGCCAGCATCGCGTCCAGATCGGGGTCGGAGAACAGGCCTTCAAACTCCCGCCGGTAGAAATGGCGGAGCAGGATCGTGGTGAGGGCAACCGAAGTGCGGGAGGAATGATCCAGGGCCACGGTGCGGACCTCGGGGAGGGGGACGCGGCTGAAGATCATCACGCTGCGCACCGGAGCTTTCGAGGCGATGGCGAGGCCGGGAATGATTTCCAGGTTGTCGATGCGCTGGTATTCGATGGCGGGAATAATGCCGACGTCGACGCGGCGGGCGGCCAAGTCGTCGGCGCAGCGGGCCGGGGTTGTCAACTCGAGCTCAAACCGCCCTTGCTCGCGGCCGTGCTGCATTCCCCAGACAAGGGGAGCGGTATTCAGATACTGAACGACGGAGACTCGGGGTCGGCGCGTCATCGCGTTTCCGCAGGGTTAGCGGTTCATTGTACACGAACCGGAACGACGGCCGCCCGTTTTCAGGGGCGGCGCGGCCGGGGCGCCGGTCCAGGCGCGGCGCGGAACCGCGGCTTCAATTCCCCGACGATCAACCAGTAGGCGGCCAACCCGGTGACGAGGACTAGGGCCGCGAGCAGAAACCCGGGAAAATATGATCCCGTCCGGCTGATCAAAAATCCGGTGGCCAGAGGAGCGATCACGCCCGCGACGTTGCCGGCAAAATTCTCAAACCCTGTCCACACGCCGACCTCCTCGTCGGGAGCGCAGCACTGCACAATCACGATCAGGTTGGCCGTGCCGAATCCCACCAGAGACGCTCCGGCGATCAGCCAGATGGCCCGGGTGGGGCTTTCGACGCGGGCGGCCGGAATGAGAAGCAACCCGGTTAAGAAGGCCGCCGTGATCATTCCCTTGCGCACCCTGGTCTCGTTCAGGCCGCGGCCGATCAGGCGATCCGCGATCCAGCCGCCCACAGGCTCGCCGATTCCGAAAACGACATAGGGGAGGGAGGCATAAAGGCCCGCCCGGAGCAGAGGCAAATGGCGCACCGTCATTAGGTAGTCGGGGAGCCAGGTGACGAGCAGGTACCAGTAATAGTCGAAACAGAAGAATCCCATGCAGATACCGAGCAGGTTGCGGTCGAGCGATACCCAGCGCGAGCCCGCCGCCGAAGCGGCGCTCTTCATGGTGCGCTCGGCGATGTGCGTGGGAAATGCGGCCAGCCACGGGGCCAGCCAGAGCACGGCGGCGAATCCCACGATCAGAAACATATGCCGCCAGCCGTAATGCTTGATGAGGAGCGCCGTCACGGGCGCCCCCAAGGCCAAACCGACGCGCGTGCCGCAGTCGAAAATTCCCGAGGGAAAGCCGCGATCTTGCGGGGCGAACAGGACGCTGACAATCTTCGTGCCGCCCGGCAGGTAGATGGATTCGCCGATGCCGAGCAGAATGCGGAACAGAATCAGCATCCCGAGAGTGGCGGCGGTTCCCGTCAAGCCTTGGGAAACCGACCATAGCAAAAAGGCTCCGGTATAGAGCCACCGCAGGTTGTAGCGATCCGCCGCCCAGCCCACCGGAATCTGCATGAGGGCGTACGACCAGAAAAAGGCCGACAGCAACACCCCCTTCCGCTCGGGGCCGAAATGGAGATCGTGGGCGATGAGGGGCAGGGCGACGGAGACGGTTCCGCGATCCAGATAGTTGATGAAGGTGGCGACGAAGAGCAGGTCGACAATCAGCCAGCGGCGGGCGTGGGTGATCGGCGGGGCGGCAGAGGCGGGGCGAAGGGGGGCGTTCTCAGTAGCCACGAGACCACGCTCGGAGGGCCCGCCGGGCCGGGGCCGGGCTTGCCGGAGGTCAATCGGAAACGATCTTCACCCGCAGCTCCCGGCGGCGCGGGCCGTCAAACTCGCAGAGAAAGACTCCCTGCCACCGGCCGAGCAGGAGACGGCCGCCTTCGATGAGCAGAGTCTTGGAGCAGCCGATGACCGCGGCCTTCAGATGAGCGTCGCAGTTGCCGTCATTGTGGCAGTAATCGCGGTCGCGCGGCGCGAGCTGCCGGAGGAAATTATCCAGGTCTTTCTGTAGGGCCGGATCGTCGTTCTCCTGAATCAGCACGGCGGCCGAGGTGTGCGGGGTAAAGACGTGGCAGACGCCGCTCTGGACGCCGGATTCGGCGACGGCCTTTTGGATGACGCCGGTAATATCGCGGAACTCGACCCGCGCCTGGGTCTCGACCTGAAAAGTGCGCAGGTCGGAGCCGGCCTTCTGAACATACACCGCTCTTCCGCCCTCCAGGGCCATGGTTACCCCCAATCTCGTGACCTCCACCAAATTACATGAAAAAGCGGGAAGTTACAATGCGGAGCCTGAGGGCCCGGCGGCCGGCGCGACGCTGGGCGCGCAAACCCGGGGAATGGGTTGTTTCTCCGCCGCGCCTAATAGACGAGCGTCTGATGGTGGGCGGAGTGAGTTGGAATCTGCACCAGGAGGCGGTCGAGCAACTCATAGCCGGCGTGGGCCAGGAAATAGACGCCGCTGACCTCGCGCTCCTGAAGCTCCTGGCGCGGGAGGAGAAAGCGCTCGAGGGCCTGGGCGTGCCGCCGGAGAATTTCCGAGCGCTCGAAGGCAGCGCGGGTAATGCGCCCCCGCAGGCGTTCCAGGTGATACCTCATCTTCTCTTCGGCATGCCGCAGGGCGTCAACGAGGGTGGGGTCCAGCCGCTCGATGTCGCCGCGCAGCCGCTCGAGCAAGCGAGTCAAATCCTGCTCGCTCTGGTCGAGCCGGTCCGACCAGCCCTCGGCAAATCCCACCGCCGCGATCTTGCGGTTGAGGTGATCTTCGCCTTGCCAGGCGTCCTCCAGGCGCAGGCGGTACTTTTCCATCAGGCGGCGCGTGCGTTGGTCCAGCAAGGTGAAGCCGGCGCGCGGAAACAGGACGGGCTGGGGGCGTCCGAACGCAGGATAGAGGACCTGGGTTTGGGCGTGGTAGGCCAATTCCGAGGGGCCTGCCACGCAGGCCACAGTCGGCAACACGGTGTCTTGAACGACGGGGCGCAAGAGGGCGTTCGCCGAAAATTCCCCGGGATGGCTGCGGATCCGCGACTGTAATTCGGCGAGCGAAGCCTGGGCCGCGCCGTCGAGCGAAAACCCGGCGCCAACGCCGGTCCCGGCCTGATGGAGGGCCACGCGGTTGCCGTCGGCGGTGGCGAACAGCAGGGTGGAATCGCGGCCCACGTGAACCTGCGCATGGTAACCGGCGGCCACCAGCGCCCGGGATCGTTCGAGGAGCCGGCCGCGCAATTCAGGAGCCCGCGCCAGGGCCGTCTGGTAGACGCCGCTCGCCAGCTCGTGGAGTTCCGGATCGAGGGCGTCTAACAGAACCACTCCCCAGCGGCCGAAGAGGCGGGTCATGAAGCGGCCGAAGGCTTCCCCCCATCGGGCGCCGGCCGGGTAGCTGGCTTGCAGATCGGCAACCAGCCGGTCGCGCCTTTCGCCGGCGGGCAGGAGGGAAGCGAGCCGCTCGAGCGTGCTCGGAATCGTTTCCGAGAGCCGGACGTAGCCGACCGACGATCGCGGGGCGGGGCGCACGCCGGCGTCCGCCAGCGGGACGAGCTGATAGTCCTCATCGAAGATCGCCGTCTGCGCCACCTCGGCCAAATCATGATCCTCGGTGGCCAGCCAGAAGACCGGCACCGAGCGGAGTCCTTGTTCGGTCAGCCACTGGGCCAGCCGGATGGCGGTCAGCGCCTTGTAGAGGGTAAAGGCCGGACCGGAAAACAGCCCCACCTGCTGGCCGGTGACGACGGCGAACGTTCCTTCGCCGGCCAGAAGGTCGATGTGGGCTCGAGTGGGTTCGGCGCACCCGAACTGGGCATTCTGGCGGTGCAGGATTTCGGCCAGGCGGCGGCGCGACCGAGCGTCCAGTTGGAAGCTCTGCGCCGCCTGCTGGTAGCTGCGGAGGTCAAACGGGAAATGGGTGTAAAACGGCGCGACCCGTTCGTAGTCATAGAGATAGTCCAGAAAGAGGCGGCTGGCCTTGGGCAGATGGCGATAGGAGATACAGGTGCATTCCATAAGCGGCCCGAGTCAAACGCTTCCCTTAGATGCCGCAAGATTCCGGGGCGATTCAAAATTCCAGGCCGGCGCGCCATTCCCGGATCGCCGCCGCCACCCGCTTCCGCTCGGCGGGGCTCAAAGGAGTGAGTGGCAAGCGCGGATCGCCGCCGCGATAGCCGGCGGCGTCCAGGGCCGCCTTGACGCCGGCGACTCCGTAAGGAAGGCTGATTTTGGCGGCCAGGAGCACAAGCCGCCGCTGCAGGTCTCGCGCCTCGGCGAGGCGGCGGCTGCGGAAGGCCTCATAGAGGCCGACACAGAGGTCGGGAGCAAACCCGGCCTGGCCCAGGACGGCGCCTGAGGCTCCGGCGCGCAGCGCCTGAAGAAAGATTACAGCCGACCCGACCAGAACGCGAAAGCCGCGCCGGGCTTCGCGGAGGACGCGGCGGATGTGGCGGATATTGCCGGAGCTCTCCTTGAGGCCGACGATATTCGGATGGCGCGACAGGGCGGCGACGGTCGGGGTGGCGACGTGGACGCCGGTGAATTGGGGGATCGAGTAAACCAGGATCGGGCGCCGGACGCCGTCGGCCACGGCGCGGTAGTGAGCCTGGAGCGCGGCGGCGTCCATGCGGGATTTGTAGTAGCCGGGGGTCACGACCAGCAGGGCGTCAGCCCCCCGGGCGACCGCTTCGCGGCTGAGGCGGAGGGTCTCGCGAGTGCTTTCCAGCCCCGTCCCCGCCAGAAGCAGCTCGGGCGGACGGAGGATGGCGCGGGCCAGCTCGACCAGGCGCAAGCGCTCGCGCTCGGTAAGGTAGGGCGCTTCCCCGGTCGAACCGGCCACGACGATGCCTCCGAGGCCGATGCCGGCGTATCGCTCGACGTTGGCCCGGAACGCGGCTTCGTCCACATCGCCTCGCCGGTTAAAAGGCGTCACTACGGGCGGGAAGACGCCTTGCAGTCTGCGAACGATCTCTTGACGGTTCATGGTGGCGTTGTCGCCGTCAGCCCTCGGCCTTCAGGGAAAGAATCCCCTGCGTGGCCAAGGGTTGAAGGCTGCTGGCCTTTCTTTGATGGAGTTCCTGCAAGCTGATGACGTGCACTCCCTGCTGGCGCTGGGCGCGAATACCGTTGACGGCGGCGGCGGCGGCCGAAAGCGTGGTAATGCAGCTCACGGCGTGGTGCATGGCCGCGCGGCGGATGGCCTTGTCATCAAAGCGGGAGGCCCGGCCGAGCGGCGTGTTGATGATGAGATCGAGCTGGGCGCTTTTGATCAGATCCACGACGTTGGGACGGCCCTCGTTCACCTTGTAGACCCGCTGGGCGGCAATGCCGGCGCGCCGCAGGGCTGCGGCGGTTCCCTGCGTGGCCACGATCTCGAAGCCCATCGCGGCCAGCTCGGCGGCGACGCCGACCGCCCGCGGCTTGTCCTGATCGTTGACCGACATGAAGACCCGGCCGGTGAGCGGCAGGCGTTGGCCGGCGCCGAGTTGCGCCTTGGCGTACGCCAGCCCAAAGCTGTCGGCCGAGCCCATAACCTCGCCGGTGGACTTCATCTCCGGACCCAGGATCGTGTCGACGCCCGGAAATTTGCGGAACGGAAACACGGGCGACTTCACGAAGTGGTAGCCGACGGTCAGTTCGGGCTCGAGGCCGAAATCGCGCAGCTTTTGGCCTACCATCAAGCGGGCGGCGATTTTCGCCAGCGGCACTCCGGTGGCTTTGCTGACGTAGGGGACGGTTCGCGAGGCCCGCGGATTGACCTCGAGCGCGTAAACCTTGCCGTTCTGGATCGCGTACTGGGCGTTCATCAGGCCGACCACCCCGAGCTCGCGCGCCAGCCGTATGGTGTACCGCCGCAGCGTCTCGCGCTGCTCGTCGACAATCCCCACCGCCGGAAGGACGCAGGAGCTGTCACCGGAGTGGATTCCCGCTTCTTCGATGTGCTCCATGATCCCGGCCACGACCACGTCTTCGCCGTCCGACAGTGCATCCACGTCGACTTCGATGGCGTTTTCGAGAAAGCGATCCACCAGAATCGGAAAGGCCCGTTGCAGTTCTTCCGCCTTGCGGACGTAGTTGGCCAGCGAGGCCGCGTCGTCAACAATCACCATGGCGCGGCCACCCAGCACATAGGAGGGCCGCACGAGAACCGGATATCCGATGCGCGCCGCTTGATCGAGCGCCTCCTCGACGTTCATGGCGGTGCCATGTTCAGGCTGGGGAATGCCCAGCCGGGCGAGCAGATTCCCAAAGTGCTTGCGGTCTTCGGCCAGCTCGATGGAATCCGGCGATGTGCCGATGATGGCCACACCCGCCTCTTTCAGCTGGCGGGCAAGGTTCAGCGGGGTCTGCCCGCCGAACTGCACAATGACTCCGTCGGGCCGTTCTTCCTCCACAATGGCCATAACGTCTTCGAACGTCAGGGGTTCAAAGTAGAGGCGATCGGAAGTGTCATAGTCGGTCGAGACGGTCTCGGGGTTGCAGTTCACCATGATCGTTTCGTAACCGACTTCTTTCAGCGCAAAGGCGGCGTGGCAGCAGCAATAGTCGAATTCGATGCCTTGCCCGATGCGGTTCGGGCCGCTGCCGAGGATCATGATCTTGCGACGATCGGTGGGCGCGGCTTCGTCTTCATCCTCATAAGTCGAGTAGAGGTAGGGCGTGAAGGACTCGAACTCGGCCGCGCAGGTGTCCACGCGCTTGAACACCGGACGCACGCCGAGCTTGTGGCGCCACGCTCGAACTTCCTCTGCCGTCGTCTCCCACACCTCGGCCAGCTGGGCGTCAGAAAGTCCAAGCCGTTTCGCCTCGCGCATGACCGCCGCGGGAACGGGCCGGCGGCCGAACCTCCCGAGCTCGGTGCGGATCGCCAGGATCTGCTCGATTTGATCGAGGAACCATCGATCGATGCGGGTGACCTCGGCAATTTCGTCGACCGCATAGCCCGCGGCGAGGGCGTGGAAAATGTCGCTCAGCCGGTCCGGATGGGGCGTGGCCAGCCGGCGCATCAGTTCGGCAGGGTCTGGGGGAGACGCGGGTGCCTTGCGTCCGGTCTCCAGCGACCGCCATCCCTTCATCAAAGCTTCCTTGAAGGTCCGCCCGATCGCCATCACTTCGCCGACGGATTTCATCTGGGTGCCGAGCGTGGGATCGGCATCGGGAAACTTTTCCTGCGCCCATTTGGGGATTTTGACGACCACATAGTCGATGGTCGGCTCAAAACACGAGGGCGTCTTCTGGGTGATGTCGTTGGGTATCTCATCGAGGCGATAGCCCACTGCCAGGCGCGCCGCGATCTTGGCGATGGGGAAGCCGGTGGCCTTCGAGGCCAGCGCCGAGCTGCGCGACACACGGGGATTCATCTCGATCACCACCATGCGACCCGTCTCGGGCTGCACGGCAAATTGAATGTTTGAGCCTCCAGTCTCGACGCCGATCGCGCGAATTACGGCGAAGGCTGCGTCCCGCATTCGCTGGTACTCTTTGTCCGTCAGCGTCTGGATGGGGGCCACGGTGATCGAGTCGCCGGTATGGACGCCCATGGGGTCGACGTTCTCAATCGAACAGACCACCACGGCGTTATCGGCGTGGTCACGCATGACCTCCAGCTCAAACTCCTTCCAGCCGATTACCGATTCCTCCACCAGCACCTCGTGCACAGGACTGAGTTCGAGGCCCCAGCGGATCCGCTCCCGAAACTCCTCGCGGTTGTAGGCGATGCCCGAGCCCGTGCCGCCCAACGTAAACGAAGGGCGCAGGACGAGGGGAAAGCCGATTTGCTCGGCAGCTTTGAGGGCCGCCTCTTCGTTGTTTACCAACGTGCTTCTCGGCACCTCCAATCCGACCCTGCGCATGGCGTCTTTGAAGAGCAGGCGGTCTTCCGCCATCTTAATGGCGTCGAGGGAAGCGCCGATCAGCCGCACGCGGTATTGGTCCAAGATTCCCTTTTCGGCCAGTTCCACGGCCAGGTTCAGCGCCGTCTGGCCACCCACGGTGGGCAGGATGGCGTCCGGGCGCTCGCGAGAGATGATGGCCTCCAGGTATTCGGCGGTCAGCGGCTCGATGTAGGTGCGGTCGGCGAATTCCGGATCCGTCATGATCGTGGCGGGATTGGAATTGACGAGCACCACCTGATAGCCCTCGGCCCGCAGGGCCTTGCAGGCTTGCGCGCCCGAATAGTCAAACTCACAGGCCTGGCCGATGACGATGGGACCTGAACCGATGATCAGGATTTTGCGGATGTCAGTGCGTTTGGGCATTATAGCGCCTGGTTAAAAACTATCGCCCCAGCTATCAGCGAAGCCGTGAAGTTGGCAGAGCTCAGTTCGGGCGACGGCTCGCGGGAGTAACCTTTGGTGCTCTTTGGCACCGGCAAAGCCGCGGCATACTGGCTACCGCCGGTGACGGCACTTCTTGCTCCCGCGTCTCGTACTCCAGTTCGGCTACCTTGCTTCTGTACCTGAGCCTCGCGGGTCTTCCAGAAGCGCGCGATAGCAGCCTTGAGTTTGTGTTCTAACGGTTCGTTCAATCCTTAACCTTGCTCGATGACGACGGCTGACCGAGAAAGGAGACTATTGAATTCACTTCGAAGCCGCGCCGCTGCCAGGGCAGTGGTCCCAGTCCCCATGAAGGGATCCAACACCGTGTCGCCGACAAAGCTGAACATGCGAATGAGGCGTTCGGCCAGCTCGACGAGGTAAGGAGCTGGGTGTTGCTTCGTTGAGGGGCCGGGCAAGCCGGTCCAAATTTGCTCAAACCACCTTTTGTGTTCGTCGGCTGAGATAATACTGAGAATGCGAACCGCGGCGCTGGGAGCGCGATAGCCGCCCGGCTTTCGTTGCATCAAGATGAATTCAATATCATTCTTCACGATGGCATTGGGCTCATAGGGCTTGCCGAGAAAACCGCCGCCGCCATTCTCCACCTCGTAGGCGGCGTTGGCGATTTTCTGCCATATGATTGGAGCAAGATTGTCAAAACCGATTCGCCGGCAATGCTCTTGGATGGCGGCATGGAGCGGCACCACGGTGTGACGGCCCTCGTTCTTGCGCCGCGATAGGCAGACGGCGCTGACCACGCAAATGAGCCTGCCTCCCGGCACTAGCGCGTCATAGCACTCTTGCCAGACTCGATCCAATTCAGTAAGAAAGTCTTCGTAATTAGGGATATGACCCAGTTGTCCCGCGGTATCGCGATATTCTTTAAGAGTCCAATAAGGCGGCCAGGTTACGACCAACTGCACGGATCCTGAAAGCTTCCGGCTCAGATTCCGGGCGTCGCCGTGAATTAAGACGTGCCGCGTAGGGAGCCGAGCGACGCTCCTGCGTATAACCTCCATCAGTACGCGGTCCTTGGCGCCGCGAGGGATAGCGGTTTGAAGGTCGTCCAGAGCCAGCAGTTCGGCGGGGAGGAACGCTCGAAAGTCCGGCTCGCGTGCTCCTTCGCTGGTTGTGCTTGCCGCCGTGTTCATCCTTTCCACTCTTCGATCATCTTCACAAAATGTCCGAACAGGTACCCTGCGTCGTGCGGACCGGGCGACGCCTCAGGATGATACTGGACGCTGAAGAGGGGCATGGTTTTGTGCCGCAACCCTTCGAGCGTCTGATCATTCAAGTTCATGTGGGTCAGGGCGACTTCGCTAAGCTTCAGAGAGTCGGGATCAACGGCGAAACCGTGGTTCTGCGCCGTGATTTCCACTTTTTGAGTTTCCAGGTTCAGCACCGGATGATTGGCCCCGTGGTGGCCGAATTTCAGCTTGTAAGTCTTCCCGCCGAGCGCCCGGCCGATGATCTGATGGCCGAGGCAAATGCCGAAAATGGGAACGCGTCCCATCAGACTCTGGACGGCCCTCACGGCGTAGCCCAGAGGCTCGGGATCGCCGGGACCGTTGGAAAGAAACACGCCGTCGGGATGAAGGTCGAGCACATCGTCGGTCGAGGTTCGGGCGGGCACGACGGTGACGCCGCATCCTGCGTCCACCAGCCTGCGCAAAATGTTGTGTTTGATGCCGTAATCATAGGCCACGACATGAAAGCGCGGCGGAGGCGACGGGGCGGCCTCGGTGCGGTACACGTCGGGCGACGGCTCGGACCAGCGATAACGGAAGGCCGTGGATACTTGGCTCGCCAGGTCCCGTCCTACCATGCTCGGAGAAGCCTTGGCCTTGGCCACTAAACGCTCCTCGTCCAAGTCGATGCTCGACAGCACGCCTCGCATGGCGCCGTGGCGCCGCAGGTGGAGAACGAGGGCGCGCGTGTCGATCTGATCAATGGCGGGCACTCCGAATTCTGCGAGGAACGCCGACGTGTCTTCCTCTGAGCGCCAACTGCTCGCCAACTGGCTGAGTTCCCTGACCACCAGGCCCTCGGCAAACGGTCGGATAGACTCGCTGTCAACAGGGTTAGTGCCGTAATTTCCGATATGAGGGTAGGTGAGGACAACGATTTGGCCCGCGTAGGAAGGGTCGGTGAGGATTTCCTGATAGCCGGAAAGAGAAGTGTTGAAAACGACCTCGCCAAAGCGTTCGGCCGGCGCGCCCTGCGCCCGCCCGCGAAACACGCGACCGTCTTCTAAGGCGAGGATCGCCTGCATAAACTCCCGCGTCGCTCCGGAGGGCCCACCGCGAAGCGATTGGGGCCCGTGCTGCGCGGCTCCTCAACCGGCGAAAGCGGATAGACTCCGCGCTGACCCCGGGGAATGGCCGGCCGGCTGCTCCTTCCCATGGCTTCGGCGCCCGCTCAGCGGGCGTAAGCGGCCCGCTGAGCGATCCCCTCCTGTCGCGTCTACGGTTCCGTCCAAATCTTACTGCAGCGATCCCATCTCGTTGAAAGGCCAGTAGACAAACGCCGCCTTGCCATAGATGTACTTTCGATCCACGGTGCCCCATACCCGGCTGTCATTCGACGAATCGCGATGATCGCCCAGCACGTAATAGTGGTCGGGAGGCACCTTTAAGGCCGGGTAGCTGTCGTGATCGAGGTAGTTCGGCGGAACGTAAGATTCGGCCAGCCTTCGGCCGTTGATATACACCACCCCGTCCTGAATGCTCACCCATTCGCCGGGAAGTCCGATGACACGCTTGATGAATGACTTGGATGGATCCAGCGGATATTGGAAGACGACGATATCGCCCCGCTGGATTGGTTCAAAACGATAGACAAACTTGTTAACGAAAATGCGCTCATGATTATAGAGTCGCGGCATCATGCTGGTTCCTTCGACCTGAACCGGCTGGTAAAGGAAAACCACAACAATGAACGCCAAAAGAACAGAAAGGATGAGATCGCGGAGCCAGTAGCGCGCGTCGAAAAAGCTCCGATGGGTGACGGGCGGGACCACCGGGCCAGCTCCTGGATTGTGACGAGACCCTATCTGCATAACCTCCGCAGCCCGATACTTTTTTATACCACAGTTAGCCGGCCTGGCGACAGAGGTGGCGCTCCGGTCGATCCCTGCGGTTCGGGCCTCGGTGAGAATTCTTGACAAGCCCCCGCGAGCGTTGTGGTATCAACGTGACGATTCTGCTACCTGGAGACTCGCCTGGGTCACCCGAGCGTCTGGCAATATGCCCGGCCCGCGGCGAGGTCAGCTGGCAGTTTCGCCGGTTGGGCACAGCGGCAAGAGAGGAGCCCGCCGCTAACCGAGGCATGTTCGGCCGCTCCGACGCAACCACGATGGTGATGGCTGTTCAGATCGATTGGAGCCCTTCGCTTACAACGTCGCCAGGAGGCTCTCGCGGTCAGCCGCCAGACCTTGAGTTTAGGCCGGGCAGATTCTGAAGTCGGCGAAGCTGATCGTGGAAGCCGCCTGATTGAACCAACATAGACCCTAGGTTTATCGGACACTTCCGACTCGCTTTCGCCGCGAGAAAAGGCGCGCCTCGCACCTCGCTAGGAACGCTCCAGCGGATCGTTCGAGTTTCCTGATTCTGCTTGCCTCAGAGAGTTACCGGGCGGATAATGAAGTCAGCTTAGCGCGGCGCATGGGATGCCGGGCAATGCCTCATGGTGTGTCCAAGCTGTCAGGCCGATAACGCGGACGGGGTTCTCTCCTGCAGTCGCTGTGGCACTGCGCTCTTTGTGACCGATGATTCCGTGACGCTGGGCGGCGACCCCGATCTTACGGCGGCCGAGACTTCGCCCGTAATTCCCAAGGCCTCGGCGGCGATTGGCGTGGCGACACCGGCCCCGGGCTCTTCCCCCACGACGCCGCCTCCCGGCCGGACGTGGCAGGCGCCCTACGGCGCTCCCCACCTTTTGGAACCCGGATCCGATTTCGGACCTCGCTATCGTATCGAGGTGGTGCTCGGTCGCGGCGGCATGGGGACGGTCTATAAAGCTTACGACAAGGAATTGGATCGCACCGTGGCCCTGAAACTGGTGCGCCCCGACCTGACAACCGATCCGGCCGTCATGCAACGCTTTCGCCAAGAATTACTCTTGGCGAGCAAAGTTTCTCACAAGAACGTCCTGCGAATCCATGACCTCGGCGACGTGGACGGCCTGAAGTTTATCTCCATGGCCTACATCGAGGGGGAGGATCTGCATCACCTGCTTGAAAAGTGCGGGCGCCTCGCCCCGGACCATGCCGCTGACATCGCCCACCAGCTTTGCGAGGCCCTCGAGGCCGCCCACGCCCAGGGGGTGGTGCACCGTGACCTGAAACCGCAGAACGTCCTCATTGATCGGGAGGGGAACGCTTACGTCTCGGATTTTGGGCTGGCAAAGTCACTCGAGGCCGGAGCGGCCATGATGACGGGCACCGGCGAGATTCTGGGAACGCCCCGGTACATGTCCCCCGAGCAGGTTGAAGGCAAGCCTGCGGATGGCCGGAGCGATCTTTACGCCCTGGGCCTCATTCTCTATGAAATGGTGACGGGCGAAGTTCCTTTTAAGGGCGATTCGACGCTGCAGGTGATGTACCAGCGGATCAAAGATCGACCGAAGGATCCCCAGTCCGTCAATCCGGAAGTGCCGAACTCTTTGGCGCGAATTGTTATGCGTTGCCTAGAGCGTGATCCCGACCACCGCTACCAGACGGCGAAAGAGATCATTAAAGACCTGGAAGCGCCGCGGACAGCTCTGGGCTTTCGCGCCTGGCGAATCTCCGTTCCTGCGCACCCGAGTCGGGTCGCCGCGCTGGCAGGAGTACTGGTTCTGGCGGCGTTCACGGGCTTCTGGGAACTCCGAAATCGAGTTTCGCGGCGCCCGACGCCATTGCCGGCCCGAATCGCCGGCATCCCTTCCTTGACGACCGGAAAGTATATCGCCGTGCTCCCCTTCCGCGTTCTGGGCGATCGGTCGGCGCTCGGTTACGTCGCCGAGGGCCTGCAAGATGCCCTCGCCGCCAAACTCTTTCAATTGAAGGACGTTCACATCGCGTCAAATGAGGCCATCGAAAAGATGAACGCGCAGAAATCCTTGCTGGGGGCAGCGCGGGAACTCGGCGCGAACCTCATTGTCGACGGCACGTTGCAGGGAGCGGGAGGTAAGATCGCGGTCATCGCCAATCTGCGGGATATGACGACCGGGCAACTACGCTGGTCGCAGGAGTTCTCGGGTGTGCCCGACGACCTCCTGACGCTCGAGGATCATATTTACAACCAGCTGGTGAACGCCCTGGAACTGAAGCCGAGTAGCGAAGAGTTGGCGCGGGCCTCCGCCCATCCCACCGAGAACGTTCAAGCGTACGATTTCTATCTTAAGGGCCGGGAGGCGATGCACGGTCAGCCCGCCGCCAAGAACTATCAGACCGCGATCGATGATTATCAGAAAGCTTTGGTTCAGGATCCGAACTTTGCCTTGGCCTACGCCGGTTTGGCCGAGGCCAGCCTGGCTATGTACAAGGAGACCAAGGATCGGTTTTGGTCAGACAAGGCGCTGGGAGCGGCTGAGCGAGCCCAGCGACTGAACGGGAATCTGCCGGAGGTCCATCTGGCTCTGGGAAGCGTTTACGACGCCACGGGCCGATCGGCCCAGGCCATTGAAGAGCTGCAGCGGGCGGTTGCACTGGCCCCCAACTCTGACGATGCTTACCGCCGCCTGGGAAACGCCTACCTGGCCGCCGGCAACAAGACCAGAGCGATCCCTGCATTTGAGAAGGCCGTACAGATTGATCCCTATTACTGGGTCAATGTCGACCAGTTGGCCATCGCCTACGACACCTTCGGAGATTATGAGAACGCCTTGCGTGCCTTCCGAAAAGTGATTGAGCTGGAACCTGCGAGCGCGATGGGATACGAAAACGTGGGCCTGGTTTACATGCAGGAGGGAAAGTACAGCGAGTCGATTTCTTCCCTGGAGAAAGCCTTACAACTTGATCCTAGCTTCCAGCACTACTCCAACCTGGGATCGGCTTACTTATATGTGAAACGCTATGCCGATGCCGTCCGGATGCTCGAGAAGGCGGTGGCGATGAGCCCGAATCAAGAGGCGGTCGTAGGGAATCTGGCCCAGGCCTATCTCTTACTGGGTCAGAAAGAAAAAGCGCAGGAGACCTTTAACCAAGCCATTGCTTTAGCTTACCGGGAACTGCAGGTTAATCCCCGTGACGCGGCGACGATGGCCGACTTGGCGCTTTACTATGCCAATACAGGAAGCGCCGCGCACGCCATTGAATTTATCCGTAACGCCCGCTCGATTGATCCTGCGAACCCTGATTATGCTTACGACGAAGCAGTAGTCACTGCGCTGACCGCCACTCCCCAGGCTGCGCTCCAGTCGCTCCGGCAGGCCCTTCAAAGAGGCTGCCCGCCGCAAAAAGCGGCCAGCGACCCGCAGCTAGCCGTCCTCCAAAGCCGGCCTGAATTCCGACAACTGATCCAGCAGTTCAGTCGCTGATGCGGCTACCCGTGTAACCGAACCCGGCGTCGCCGCTGCCCCCATAGACCGAGCGTCGCCAATCCCGTAACCAGGAGCATCACGCTCGCGGGCTCGGGCGTGGTTCCGGCTGTAACGCCAAACGGCACACTCTGAATGTCGCTCAGGCCCACGCCGGTCTCCCCGATAAAGAAGAGAGTATTGTTGGGGACCGGAGTACCCCCCGTAAACAACGCGCTCACGACCTCGCCTGCCGTCAACGTTTCGCCGATCGAGCAATTGTTGATGGTGAGATTCACGCCGTTCGTCGAACAATCTAGGGTCTGGCCGACCAGAGGTCCGGAGCTGGGAACGGTAAACTGAAAAGCGAAGCTGGTCAGGGGTTGGTTCGTCTGATTAATGAAGCCGATACAGGCATCAAAACCGGACGTGCTCGGGAACCCCGCTTGGTTACATGTCACCCAGTTCACGGTATACTCGACGTTGTCGCTTACAATCAGGTTGAAGTTGCCTTGCTGGGGCGGCTGTGACGGATCAAAAATGATGTGGATATCGGTCGCCGCCGCTCCACGGGCGGACAGGCTGACCAATCCAAGCAGAGTCACTAACGGCCTCAAAGCCTTCATGTATATTTCTCCTCTCCGCCTCACCGAACTGTCAATCGAACCTGGGGGCTGGACGTCTCGAATCCGATCCTTACTTCTGCGCTCTAGAGACCATAGTCCGCTCTAATGCGATGGAAAGTCAAGTCCTTCTTGGATTATGGCGTCAGAGTAATAGGGGTGGAAAACAGGATTGCCTCCGCCCTGACACAGTACCCAGAACTCGTCCGCCGGCGGCATGGTCGCCCATAGGACCGGTTGCAATTTCTGGCCCAATGTTAGTATGGGTTGTTCGGACGGCGCACGAGCCGGTAAAAAAGAGAAACCTGCTTGACTTCGGAGTGCGTTTGACATTTATTAGAAAAGCTTGTGGAGGGCAGGATACGATCAACTTTGGTGCTTAAATGCCGAAATTTAATGAGAGGATCTCGGATGGCCCGGAAGACGTTACGGAAGGGAATAGCGGTGCTGGCGGCCGCCCTGTGTATGGCGGCCGTGGGGGCTCAAGCGAGTCCAGGGAATGCGCTGGCCCCGGCCCGGAACACGCGTAGTTCCCACCAGTCTCGCAGGCGTTCCCGCTTCAAACCGAGGCATACGGCGCGGAAATCTTCCCCGCGAACCCGGCGTCATCGACCTGCTGGCCGGCGGAACCGCCGCCCTTCTACGCTAAGACAGCGGCTGGCCCACATGCATCCTGAACCGGGTCGCGTGGAGCAAATCCAGCGAGCGCTGGTCGAGGCCGGGGAGCTGCACGAGCAGCCGACAGGCCAGTGGGACGCGGCGACGCGAGATGCTATGTCCCGCTATCAGAGCCGAAACGGGTTTCCGGTGACCGGGTTGCCGGACGCCAAGTCTCTCATGAAGTTGGGACTCGGCCCCCACCCGTTGCCGCCCGAGCTGGATAGCAAACGTGCCGCCCTGGATTCGGCTGCCAGCCCCGCTGAGGCGTCGAGCCCTTCCTCAGCGGAGAGAAAATCTGACGCCCCACCTCCGCAATAAGTGCTCCATGCATCTCTGGGCGGAGGGGCAAGCGGGTTGTCGTTCGCCCTCCTTCGCCCCCGTCCTCCTGGGCAAGTTGAGGGATGCGGTATATGCTTTACGCCTGGTCGATTTGGGCCCTTTGTAACTTACCGCTGTAGTCCACGTAGATCGTCTTCCATTCCGAATAGACGTCGAGAGCCGCCACAGCAGCTTCGCGATGACCATTGCCGGTCTGCTTCATGCCTCCAAAGGGCAGGTGAATTTCGGCTCCGATCGTAGAGGCGTTTACATAAAAAATTCCTGTCTCCATCTCCCGCATCGCGCGAAACGCCTTGTTAACGTCCGCGGTGTAGATCGACGACGACAACCCGTACACCACGTTGTTACCGATCTCGATCGCTTGGTCGAGGTCGGTGGCGGGAATGAGCGCGACAACCGGCCCGAAGATCTCTTCCTGGGCAATGCGCATCTGAGGAGAACAGTCGCCGAATACCGTGGGCGCGTAAAACCATCCTTGATCATACGCGCCGCCGGTAAGCCGGTGTCCGCCGCAGAGAAGTTTGGCCCCTTCGTTCTTGCCGATTGCGATATAACGGTCAACGGTTTCGAGCTGCGTTTGGTTGATCAGTGGGCCCATCTGAACCCTCGGGTCAAGCGGATCGCCGATCCGCAACGCCTTCGCGCGCTCCACGAAAATCTCGCTGAACTGGCGATAAACTGCCTTGTGGATTACCAGCCGGCTGGCGGCGGTGCAACGTTGCCCCGTTGTGCCGAATGCACCCCACACAGCGCCTTCCACGGCCAGCTCGAGGTCGGCGTCCTCCATCACCAAGATGACGTTTTTGCCTCCCATCTCCAGGCATAGGTGCTTGAACGATCCGGCGCAGACCTGGGCAACTTCCCGTCCCACTTCGGACGATCCCGTGAAGGAGATGACGCGCGTGAGAGGATGTTTCACCAGCGGCGCGCCCGCTTCCGGTCCGAAGCCAGCAACGTAGTTCACGACGCCGCGCGGAATGCCCGCGTCTTCGAGCACTTTCACCAAGTTGTAAGCCGATAGGGGCGTGTCCTCAGCGGGTTTAAGCACGACCGTGTTTCCGCAGATCAGAGCTGGCATCAACTTCCACGCCGGGATCGCCATAGGGAAGTTCCATGGGGTGATCAGCCCGCAGACGCCCACCGGGCTGCGCACGGTCATGCAAAACTTGTCCGGCAGCTCCGAAGGCGTCGTCTGCCCAAACTGCCGCCGCCCCTCGCCCGCCATGTAAAACGCCATGTCGATGGCTTCCTGGACGTCCGCGCGCGCCTCTTCGAGAGCCTTACCCATCTCGCGCGCCATATCTCTGGCGATCATCTCTTTGCGTTCGATCAGCATTCGGCCCGCCCGGTAAAGGATCTCGCCCCGGCGCGGCGCCGGTGTCAGCCTCCAGGCGCGGTAGGCGTCGCGGGCCGCGGTAACGGCGCGCTCCACGTCTTCACCACTCGAGCGCGGGAACAGCCCGATCAGGTCCTGATGCTGGGCGGGATTGATATTTTCGAAGGCCTCCCCGCTTACGGCTTCCACCCATTCGCCGTTGATGAAGTTTTTGGAGATTTTTGGTGGAGCCATGATTGATTCCTCCTTGCAAGTCCGACGTGTGCGCCGAGGACGTGCTCCGGTCGACGAGCAGAAGCAACGGAGCCGACGACTATAGCAGACGGCCTCGCTGCGCCTCAAGAGCCCGAACAAGTATATTTTCAAGTCAATTGAGAAGGCTCAGCCGGGTCATCGGAGTTCGTTCCTCACAATCTTCCCGCCCTTCATGACAAACTGAACTCGCTCGAGTTCGGTAATGTCAGACAGCGGATTGCCGGCCACGGCGATGAGATCCGCGTACTTGCCCGGCTCAATGGATCCCACGCGGTCTTGCCATCCCATGAGCTCGGCGGCCCTGATCGTGGCCGATTGAAGGGCGGCGACCGAACCCATGCCGTAGCGCGTCATATATTCAAACTCGATGGCCTGGGTGCCGTGGGGGAACGGTCCGACGTCGGTGCCGAAGGCGATTTTCACGCCGCGCGCGAGGGCCCGGCGGAAGCTCAGTTCGTGTAGGCGAACGCTGCTCATTGTGCCACCGGTGATCTTCAATTCTTTCTCGGTCAACGCCGGCTGGCAGGTGAAGACGTACAGCGTAGGGACGTACCAGATGCCTCTGGCGAGCATTTGCGCGATCGAGTCATCGTCAAGGTCGATGCCGTGTTCGATGGAATCGGCGCCCGCTTCGAGGCAATTGCGTAACCCTTCGCCGCCATAGGAGTGGCAGGCCACCTTCAGGCCGAGCCGGTGAGCTTCGCTTACAATGGCCTCGGTCTCTTCTCGCGTGAAGGTGGGAATCACGTGGTACCGGCCATCGGCAGTGAAGTAACCCTGCTGGGTGCTGTAGATCTTGATCAGGTCGGCGCCGTACGAGCGTTCCTCGCGGACCGCCCGGCGCGCTTCCCAGGGACCGTCCACGATTTGTACCCCTTTCGGAACCATGACCTCAGGTGAATAGCCGAGAAGCGGGTAGCTTCCGGTGGGGGAAAGCGCCCGGGTCGCGACCTCGAGGCGCGGGCCGGGAATGAGGCCACGGTTGATGGCCGTTTTCACATCCACGTCGCTGTACATGGCCCCTTCGGTCTCGAGATCACGCATGGAGGTAAATCCCGCCTCCAGATCCTTCTTGGCGTTCACGACGGCTTCGATGGTGCGGTACTGCCAGGACTCTTTCAGCAGCTGCTCGTCATAGCGCCCGTTGAATTCACCTGTCAGCAGCAGGTGAGTGTGGGCGTCGATGAGTCCCGGAAGTACGGTGGCGCGACTAAGGTCGATCACCTCCGCGCCCGCCGGCAGGGGGATGCTCGAACCGACTTGGTCGATGTGCTCCCCCCGAACGACGATCAACTGGTTTTCGAGCATCCGGCCGCTAGTGCTGTCAAACAGGCGCCCGGCGCGAATGGCGAGAACGGCCGGCGCGGGTGCTTTCATCTGTTCATCTGGCTGTCCATTGACCGGCAGAGCGGTGAAGGCAGCGATCGTCGCCAGGGCGGAGGCCCAGGCGAGCGAGGCGAGCTTTTGGGGACCGGGCAAAAAACGTTTCATGATTCCTCCTTCGTATCGTCTGAACCGGGTGGCCCGGAAATCATCATCTGGGCTGCCTCGAGGCGGTTGTGTTCCTCGTCGCGCATCAGTGTCGCGCCCAGCCAGCCGAAAGCTGCGGCATCAATAATAAAGTGGGCGCACATGGAAGGGTACAACGAGCCCGCGCGCACGACCGGGTAGGCGAGCAGCGCTCCGAGCAGCGCAGCCCGGATGATTCCGTGCCAGCGTTGGTAAACGTGAGCGAGCCCGAACGCCACCGAAGAGAAAATCCATCCCGCCGTTACCGAATGCGCCCAGCCGGCGAGCTCGTTCAGCAGATAACCCCGATAAAGAAACTCCTCGCAGATTGCCGCCGTCGGCGCGACCACCAGTACGGCCCACAGTTTTTCGCGGCGCGTGCGAGGCAGCAACCGATAAAGCAACTCGGATTCCCGGGGCCACAGCCTGACGGCCTCCAGCAGCATCAGGAGCGCCGTACCGAGCGCCGTAACCGTAATCAGGAATACGACCCACCAGGAGAAGGGCGCGGGGGAAACCGGATGCAGGCCGAGGTCGCGAGGGTGCATGTGCTTCTCGGCAGCCACGGCGGCGGCGAGAGTCACCAGCGTCCATTGCGAAACCACGGCCGAGGCATACAGCACCGGACGGGGCAGAAAACAGATCTTCGGGTCGCGCATCGTCAGAAACGATAAAATCGGAACGCCCACCACGACGAGCAGAGCGAAAATGACGGACGTTAATTGGGGTAATAGCGACATCAGCGTAAGAGATAGACATGGAGGACGTCGCGACAGCGGTCACGGTAAACCTCGATGGGCTCGGCGCTCTCGCCCATCAGCCACTGCCAGCAGTAGCCGTCAACCAAGGCCCGCATCGTGCTGGCGGCGCCTTCGGGATCCACCTTGCGAAATTCACCCCGACGAATTCCTTCCTCGACGAGGGCGCGGTCGCGCCGGCGGCAGCGGCGCAAGAAGTCGTCAAGGATGCTCCGATACGGCTCGAGACGCGAGCCGAGCGCGGCGTAGTCGAAAAGCACCCGGTAGAGCTTTCGATTGACGTCGGCGCTATGGAACAGGACTTCCAGTTCGGCCTCCAAGCGGGCGCGAGGCGATTGGTGCGCCCGCACCACTTCATCGAGCGTCCGCGTGAGCTGGGCGAGGAGCCACTCCAGCACCGCCGTGATCAAGGCGTCTTTGGTGGGAAAGTAATGGAGCGCTCCTCCCTTGCTCGTGGCCGCCCGCGCGACGACCGCGTCCAGCGTGAGGGCCCCCACGCCTTTGTCCACAATCTCTGCGTAGCCGGCTCGGATTAAGTCGTCGCGGCGACGCTGGGTGAGCGCGGGATCGGGACGGCGTGGGCTCATGGAGTCACAGGTCCTGCGCGGTCCGGACAGGCTATTAACGTCGATTGCGACAACCATTGTCAATCGGTTCGTGGGGGCGGTGCGGCAAAGCCCTGCACCTTGCCTAAGAAACCGTCGCGAGAAAGCCCTGCCGACTGGAGGCAGGCGGCTCCCGGCCGATGCCGGCAGGCAAGCCGACATCAGGCGATGTCCGGCTGGGGGGCTATTGAACGGCGATACCAACGGCCAAAAAGGGAACAGCGGGTGCCAGCCGGGCGGACGGTGCCCGGCGGGCACCCACGGATCTCAACCGAGTGGCCCTGGCGAGGCTGCCTTGCCGA
The DNA here is from genome assembly GCA_902812365.1 of Acidobacteriota bacterium. Taxonomy (GTDB): domain Bacteria; phylum Acidobacteriota; class Terriglobia; order UBA7540; family UBA7540; genus CADDZC01. The sequence continues at coordinate 26,141 of CADDZC010000010.1, forward strand.
AATCTACACTACTTACGGTCCTTGCTCCCCTTCGTGCTCACCGAATTCGAACAGATCCATCAGGTCACCAATGGCTGGACTGTTTGTGGCCACGTAGGGATTCTCGTCATCCGCGATCGGGTTCGGCATGTTATCCCGACTTCGCTTCGTCAGCGGCTCCAGGTTCCAGTTAGCCTCGATAAATTTAAGGATGGAAACATGGTCCGAGTAGCGGTGGGAGATGTGACCTTGCTTAGCGAAGGGAGAAACCGCGATCAGCGGGATTCGGGTTCCATCGCCGAAGTAATCGAGTGGCTGGATGTAGCCGGAATCGTAGTATCCACCTCCCTCGTCAAAAGTAACAAAGATGGCGGTGTGGCGCCACAGTTCCGGCTGACTCTGAACCAGGTCCACGATCTTTTTGACAAACCCCTCGAACAGATCGAGCTTGGACGAAGCCGGATGGCCGTCCACCAGGCCGCTGGGTTTCACGAAGGCCACGGCCGGCAACCACCCCCGACGGATGTCGCGATAGAGGTCCGCCGTATCTTTGAGGTGCTCGGTGCGCACCGCGGGATTGGTCATGATCGACGTGGAATACTGGAATGGGTTGCAGATGTCGCAATAGTTGTTGAGGGGATCCTTGTAATGCGGATCCTTCAAGTATCGATTCCACTGGTCGCCGTAATAGCGCCAGGAGATTTTCCTTTCCAACAGCTCGTCCCCGATGGTGCGGAGAGTCGAAGGGGGAACGGCAAACTCGTCGGCGTTGACGGTGCCGTCGCCCAAGTAACCGGGGGCGTAATTGTTGAGCAGATAGAAGTGGCCCGGATCACATCGGGGGTCGACTCGGTAAGGTAGAGAGCTGAGGTACTCCAGAACCGCCGTGACCCCCGGTTCATCGGAATCAGAGCAATTGCTGTAGGTACCGCCGGAATAGCCGTCCTGGGTGTACCAGTTATTCGTGCCGGGTTGGGGGTCCGGATTTTCAATTGTCAACTCCGGGGGCGTGACGGCGTGTCCGCGCCCATCGCTGTACCAGATGACGTCGCCAGTGCCAAGGGCGACGTGATTGGCCCCGGTGCCGCCCATGATCGACTGGTGGAAGTTGTCGCTCATCACGTAATGGTCGGCCAACTCCTTGAAATAAGGTGCGTCCCCTTCCAGAACGTTGTAGAAGCCCAGGGCGGTCGACCCTTCCCGGGTCGTCAGATTGGAAAAAGGGGAAGGTTGAGGCTTGCCATTGTTTCCGGCTCCAATTGTAACCTCCACCCAGGAAAACAGATCGTTCTTGCAACCGGTCGGATTAGCTAGGGTCGAATAGGCGACGTTACAATCCACCTGCTGCCACATCTGGTAGAAACGGTGGACAGGGCTGGCGGCGTAAGCGTCGTAGGGGATGCCGGGGGTGAGCTGGAAAGGACCCGGCGGCAAGGCGTTGACATTAGGTATCCGGGTGTCCGGGACCCCAGGCTTCAAGCCCGTTCCGCCGGTCGTCAGGAATTGATAATACGCTTCGGGAAGACCGTTCTCTGCCTTTTTGGCGTCAGCGACCGACGAAAAAAACGGCGTGCTCGGGCCTCCCGCGAGGGGCGGCGGCAGCACGGAGTACAGGGTCTTTGACATGGGGCTGATCTCGTAGGGTGCCGGAGCCGCGTCAATCGCTTCAAACTGCGCGGCCAGAGAGTAGTTGGGACCCGGCGTGCCATTTTCGTTGATGATACGTTGGGAGAGCAAATTCCAGATTTTTTGGCCGTGCTTTGGCTTATAGGTTGCGAAGATATGATCGAAGGTCCGATTTTCTCCAATAATCACCACCACGTGCTTAATCGGGGTGCGGGTGTGATGCTGTTCCGCTGTTGCCGGGGCCGCCACGGGACCTGCTAACGTCATCGGGAGTAGCGCCACGGAAAGCAAGAAGCAGCGGATACCCACGGTGGATTGGGCAGCGAAAGAGTGGGTGCTCATTGCCAACCTCCGTCACGAAGTGAGATTCGATGGCTGACGCCACCATAGGTACGGTAGTCCGAGCTTGTTAAAAGAAGATTAGTGGGGGATGAAATTAGCAGGATGATGAACCGCCCCTGGAGGTTTCTGGGTACGACAAGAAGGGTACCGGGCAGTTCTCCCGGAAAGAGCCCGAAAGGGAGGTGCGCATGCTCGCGACGAGGGGTGCGGACGTGAATGCGTCCCGCTCCTCCTCAACACTACGATCGGGGAAAGTTGAGGAAAAAGAGGGGGGCGTCGGTATAGAGGAGCTTTGAGATGTGAAGACAGCCTATTATGAGAACGGAAATATCAGAGGCTATGACGAGCCTAAAACCGGATTCGGCAGCGAGCACTCCGCGAGCCGGAAGCGATCAACCAAAGGCAGAGAAAAGGTGAGAGAATTGCACCGACGAGGGCCTGCTCTTTCGTCCGGAAGTCCGTAATTCCTTATGGGTTTCGTGCTCAGAGCACGGCCGGTGCGAAGCTGATACCAACACCTTCTGCCTTCGCTCTCATGCGGCCACTGGCGGAACGATCAGTGTCCTGCTCAACGCTGTGGGTTATCAAAGGCGATAAGGTGCTCGCGAACCGATTTGAAGTTGTCGAGAATGCACCCGAAAGCTGTCTTTCCCCGAGGCCGCCAACGGACGGAGCCGGCTGTCTCTCAATGTCATTCTCGCCCACTGGAGTGCTCGGAGCCGTTGGCTGTGGACCGATTCAACGGAAATAACAGTTGGCGCGGGCGGGAAGGCTGTGCTACATTTCGCCCACGAGTTCAGGGACTAGCCGGTTGACGGAGGCGGTGCGACTTTTGCGCTGCGCCATGGTTGGGCGGCAGTGGGACGGAGCGCGGAGTAGACCCCGTGACTCAATGCTGACAAGGGCGCAATGTGACAATTGACGAACTTCGGCCTCGGGGTGATTGGGCCGAGGAATAAGTCGTCCAGCTTGCTGGGACGCGGATGGGTCGGGGCGACCGGACTTGGCCGCGGGAGGCGTACTGATGGCTCGCTTATCTTCTCCGATCGAGCAGATCAAAGATCATTACACTGTGGTCGTGGTGGGTTCGGGCTACGGCGCTTCGATCGCGGCCTCTCGTTTGGCACGGGCCGGGCAGCAGGTAGCGGTGCTGGAGCGCGGCAAGGAATTTCAGCCGGGTGATTATCCCGACACCCAGTTGAAGGCCCTCGCGGAGATGCAGGCCGACACCCCCCAGGATCACATCGGGCCGCGAAACGGCCTCTACGAGTTCAGCGTCAACCGTGACATCAACGTGTTTAAGGGCTGCGGGTTGGGGGGTACATCGCTGGTGAATGCTAATGTCTCGCTGCGCGCCGAACCCCGCGTCTTTGATGATCCCCGATGGCCTCGCGGCTTCCGAGATGACATCCCGACCCTGTTCGAAGAGAGCTACCGCCGCGCCGAAGAGATGCTCAAGCCGACGCCGTACCCGGACGATTTCCCCCTCCTGCCTAAATTGCAAGCGCACGAGAAGTCGGCCCAGGCGCTGGGGTCGAAGTTTTATCGAACGCCGATTAACGTTAACTTCACGGTTCAAGGTCCAAACCATGTGGGGGCGGAACAGCATCCCTGCGTGGCCTGCGGAGACTGCGTCACCGGGTGCAATTACGGTGCCAAAAACACACTCATGATGAATTATCTTCCCGACGCCAGGAATTACGGCGCGGAAATCTTTACGGGGACGGATGTGCGCTGGGTTGAACAAAGGAATGGCCGATGGCTCGTTCATTACCAAGTGCTCGGGGCGGGCCGGGAAAAGTTCACCGCTCCGGATCTCACCGTCAGCGCCGATCTGCTGATCTTGGGAGCCGGGACGCTCGGCTCGACCGAGATTCTGCTTCGCTCGAAACAACGCGGCCTGGCGCTTTCCGATCTGGTGGGCGAACGCTTCACGGGCAACGGTGACGTGCTCGGCTTCGCTTATAATACCGACCGGGTTATCAACGGCGTGGGCTGGGGACACCACCGTCGCGGCGATTTGCCGCCCGTCGGGCCGTGCATCACGAGCGTCATCGACATGAGGAATCAACCGAAGCTGGAAGAGGGCATGATCATTGAAGAAGGCTCGCCGCCCGGGGCGCTGGCCGGATTTTTGGGACCCGGCTTGGCGATTGCGGCCGCTCTGGCCGGGCGGGAGGCGACGTCCGGCCCGACGGAGGCGGCGCGCGAAGCGGGGCGGTGGCTGGTGGGAGCGGTCGAGGGTCCGTACCGGGGAGCCGTCCAGCATACGCAAACCTATCTCGTCATGACGCACGACGATGGAGCTGGGCGCATGAGGCTTGCCGATGATCGGCTGCGCATTGAATGGCCGGGCGTGGGCGACCAGCCCATCTTCCAAAAGGTTAACCGGCGACTTTACGATGCCGCCCAAGCCTTGGGCGGAACTTACGTTCAAAATCCTCTGTGGACGAGGCTGCTGCACAACAATCTCATGACCGTCCATCCCCTGGGCGGTTGTGTCATGGCTGATGATGCCGAGCGCGGCGTGGTGAACCACAAGTGTCAGGTTTTTAGTGGAACGCACGGCGATTCGGTTTACGAGAGTTTTTACGTCGTCGACGGGTCCGTGATACCCGTGGCGTTGGGTGTGAACCCCCTGCTCACCATTTCGGCGATCGCCGAGCGCGCGATAGCGCTCGCCGCCGTCGACCGGGGATGGAAAATCCATTATGAGTTGCCTTCGGTGCCGGCTGCCCCTGCGCCCCAATCGAAGGTCGGTATCGAATTTACCGAGACAATGAGCGGCTACTTCTCGACGAAGGTCAAGGATGATTATCAGCGGGGTTGGGAGCAAGGCAAGGCCGACGGATCGAGTTTCGTCTTTACCCTGACGATCGTTTCCGAGGACGTCGATGAGATGCTTTCCAACCCCGAGCACGAAGCGCGCATGGTGGGCACGGTGAATGCTCCGATTCTGTCCGCCCAGCCACTCACCGTGACGGGGGGCACATTCAACCTCTTTGTCATCGATGAGGACGATCCCCGCCAACGCCGCATGCGGTACCGGATGACGATGGCCTCCGCGGAAGGAAAGACGTACTACATGGAGGGGTTCAAGATCATCAAGGATGATCCTGCTTGGGATGTCTGGGCGGCAACCACCACGCTTTACATCACCGTTTACGACGGCTCCGACAACCGCAGTCCCGTACTCGGCAAAGGGATTCTGGTCATCAAACCGCAGGACTTTTTGCGCCAGTTGGCGACGATGACGGCCACAAACGCCGGGAGCCTCGAACGGCGTCTCGAAGCGGAGGCGCGGTTCGGGCGCTTTTTCCTTGGCGTGCTCCTTGACAAGTATGGCAAAGTATTTCGGTGGCCGACGGCATCCTAGCGGATTCCACTGCGGCAAGGGGGCCGAAGATCCGCCAACTCGGCGCCTCGGCTGGGCGGCGGCAGTCCCGCCGCCAGATAAAGTCTCGATGACGAGTGTCGCCGCGTGACTCCACCCACCCCTTCGACCAAACCCGTTTTGAGGGATACGATCATCCCATTTCGCGCCGGAGACGGTTTTGATTGTAATTTAGTACACGTGCAGGGCGACCAGCCGCCCGCAAAGGGACCCGTGCTGCTCGTGCACGGGGCCGGGGTGCGCGCCAACATCTTCCGCGCTCCGACGGCGGCCAACTTGGTGGACGTTCTCATCGCCAGCGGGTTTGACGTGTGGCTGGAAAACTGGCGGGCCAGCATTGACTTGACCCCCAACCTCTGGACCCTTGATCAGGCGGCCGTGCATGACCACCCTCTGGCGGTGCGGACCGTTTGCGAACGAACCGGCACGAGCGAACTCAAAGCCATCATCCATTGCCAGGGTTCCACCAGTTTTACGATGTCGGTCGTGGCCGGCCTTGTGCCCGAAGTGAAGACCGTGATCTCAAACGCGGTGTCGTTGCACCCGATCATCCCGGCGTTTTCCCGTTTCAAGATCACTTACGCCACGCCGCTCCTGCGGCTGGTGACCGACTATCTGAATCCGCAGTGGGGCTTGCGCGCGCCGACGTGGACCGCCAAGCTTGTCAACCTCCTCGTGCGCCTGACCCACTGGGAGTGTTCGAATCCGGTCTGTAAAGAGGTCAGCTTCACCTATGGCAGCGGGCGTCCGGCCCTTTGGCGACACGAAAATCTGGACGAAGCAACCCACGAGTGGTTGAAATGGGAATTCGCCCAGGTGCCCCTCACTTTTTTCGCTCAGATGAAGCGCTGTGTTGAGTGCGGCCACCTGGTGAGTGTCAGCGGCTTCAAGGAACTGCCGGCGGATTTCATCGGCCAGCCGCCCGCCACCGACGCCCGCTTTGCTTTTTTCGCTGGTGAGAACAACCTCTGCTTTTTGCCGGAGAGCCAAGTGAAGACTTACCGCTACTTTGACCAGCAGCGTCGCAACTATCATTCCCTGTACACTCTCGCCGGCTACGGCCATCTGGATGTGTTTATGGGTGCGAACGCGGCCCGCGATGTATTCCCGCTCATGCTGGCGGAGTTGGACAAGGTTGCCTGAGCGTGACGGGCGGAAGAGTGTGCCCCGGCCGCTCGTTTTGGGCGTCTGATGCGAATCGGACGCGGCCAACCGCCAACTGCGCTGCACCGTGTCGCCGCTTCCCAAAGACTGAACCGCGATGCTCGTTATCGTTAGCGATCTCCACCTCACGGACGGCACCTCCGGGGAGACGATCCGCGCCGGCGCGTTTCGAGTGTTTGCGCAAAGGCTGCGAGACCTGGCGTATGACGCTTCCTGGCGGGCGCCCGACGGCAAGGGACGGGCTCAGTATCGCCCGATCGAAGAAATGCACGTCGTCCTGCTCGGCGATATTCTGGATGTGATCCGCTCCACGAAGTGGCTGAAGGAAGACGGAGTGCCGTGCTCAGTTCGACCGTGGGACGATCCGCAACGCCCGGACTTCATCCAGAAGGTGGATTCGATTACTTCCGCCATCCTGCGTCACAACCGCGAGTCGTTGGAGGTGATCCGCCGCCTTAACGACGGCAAGACGATTACCGTTCCGCCGGCGACTCCCGAGGGCACCGTGCAGACCGTTGGCTGGAATCCCGATGCCCCCGGTCGTTTGCCAGTCCGGGTGCACCTTCACTACACGGTGGGCAACCACGACTGGATGTACCACCTGCCCGGGAAAGCCTACAACGAGATTCGGCGGGCAATTGTTCGAGCCCTAGGCCTAGACAATCCTCCTGATGTTCCGTTTCCCTACGATCCCGCCGAATCAGAGCCGCTTGCGAAAATCTATCGAGAGCACGGGGTCCTGGCGCGCCACGGTGATATTTACGACCGCTATAACTTCGCTGGTGACCGCAACCGTTCTTCGGTCGGCGATGCCGTCGTCGTGGAGCTGATCGATCGCTTTGCGATGACCGTAGTGGAAGAGTTTCGAGATCGCTTGCCCGAGGCGTGCCTGAGAGGCCTGCGAGAGATCGATAATCTGCGGCCTTCCTTCATCATTCCGGTCTGGCTCGATAGCTTGCTGGAACAGACGGTCGGGCAGCCGGAACTGCGCCGCGCGGTCCGGTCCGTATGGGACGGACTGGTGGACGAATTTTGCCGGCTCGACTTCGTGCGCCACTACGGATTCCGCTTCAATCCTTGGAATCCGGCCACTCGCGCACGGTGGGCATTCCGCTTCACTAAGGGCTTGTTAAGCCGATCTCGGAGCCGCGGGTTAGCGTGGGCGTCGGTCCGCTGGCCGACGTTCACAAACCGGCTACTGGGCGGCGGGGGACCGACGTGGCGGGACGCCGCCAATGAGACGGCGCGAGAAGACGGCGACGCCAATTTCATCGTCTACGGCCACACCCATCAATACGACCTGGTGCCGCTGAACACGCGCCGCTTCGGGAACCGGTATATCCGGCAGATCTACATCAATTCGGGGACCTGGCGGCCCTACCATCAACTCACTGTGTTGCGGCCCACGCGAGAACAATTCGGGTGTTACGAGCTCATGACTTATGTCGCCTTCTTTAGAGACGGGGAGCGGGGAGGGCGGGCGTGGGAGGTCTGGACCGGCTTTCTCGGCCCCAGGGAATAACCGGTCGCCGGCAGTACCTCTGAACCTTGGCGGCGGTCTTGACCACTCGTCGGGAGATGGTCTAAACATTTGAGAAGTAACGGAAGTTTGGAAAGGAGACGGGAACCGATCCGGAGGGGCAGCCGCCATGAGTAGTATTCCCAGCTCGAAGCCGGTGGAAAGAGAGTTGCCGCCAGCTCAAAACTTGCCTCGGGAGCTAGACGCCATTTATCAGCAAGGAAAGATCGTGGCGCGAGTGATCGACCCGGAGATTGACCGGCAGGGTCGCGAAATTCGCTTCGCCGAGATTTACAACAGCGATTATCTGTTGCTTCCGGATGACTGCGAGTATCAGAACTACCGGATTCTCATCCAGCGTGTCGGCGATGCGACGAAGATCGACCGCGCGGCCGCCCATAAGGGCAGAGTTTTACGGGAGGTGGTCGCCGAAATCCTCGGCTACCGCGAACAGTAGGGCGCCCCGCGGGGCCTCGCCGGCGCGCCGGCATCTTATCGATCGTCCGCATCGAGCAGACCATAATTGAAGAGTTGCCAGGTGATCTCGGGAGTGGTTTCGCGCGGATCGGCGTCGTCCGAGAGGGCCTCTGAGTTGTCACCACGCCCGTCGAGCCACTCGAAAGATGCGCCAACGAGCTGAGCGGCGCATTCGACGCAGAGGAAACCTTCGCCTCCCTCCGCTGCGCTGCTTGGCCTGCACCGGGCGCACGGCCAGTCCGCCTTCGCATGGAGCACCATGCCGCCGCTCGGTCGGATCGTTTCGTCGCTTGCCATCACTAGCCTCCTGCGGCCACGATCCAACCCGTGGCCGGCCTCTCTACTCGCAGCATCGGCAAATCGGGGGGCAAGGATGAACGAAACCCAGCGTTTTGTCGAGCGCGTGAAACCGCGGGAGGGGTTAAAGGTTCAGCTGAGCTGCCGACTCGCGATCCAAGTACACGGTCGCGTTCGGGTGCCGACGCAGGACGGTGGCGGGACAGGCCGGAGAAATCGGACCATACAAGGTTTGCCTGACGATCTGCGCCTTTCGAAAACCGGGTACCGAAAGGATGAGTTCGGGAACACGGAAGAGGGTTGGGATGCTCAGAGTGATCGCGCGACGCGGAACCTCATCGAGCGTGGCGAACCATCCTTCGCTGCGCTGCTGCTCGCGACACACGTCGTCTAGGGTCACCACTTTAATTTCCTGCGGATCGTTAAAGTCGGCTTCGGCGGGATCGTTGAACGCCAGATGGCCGTTTTCGCCGATGCCGAGCAGGCACAGCCGCGGCGGAAAGGCGTGCAGAAGATCGGCGTAAGCCCGCATCACTCGTTCGACGTTACCGTCAGTCCCATTGATACCGTAGAACTTGCGCATCGGCACGCGGCCGGTCAGGTGTTCCTGCAAATACCGGCGGAAGGAAGCGGGATGGTTTTCTGGAATTCCCAGATACTCATCCATGTGAAAGCCAATAACCCGGTCCCACGGCAGTCCCGGGATCGCCGTTAGCGCTTCCAGCGTGGCGAGCTGCGAAGCTCCGGTCGCAAAGATGACCGGCACGACCTCGTGTTCAGCGGCCAGGGCGCGCAAGCGGTCGGCGGCGTGCTGAGCGGCAGCCCGCCCCATCTCCTCTCGGTTTTCATAAACTCTGACCGCCAGCTTGCCAGCCTGCAAGGCCGCTTTCGGCACCGTCTCGGGAGCCATTTCGTCCTCGTGTCTGAACAGCCATCCACCACTCAATCCGGAGGCGCACAAAGTCGGATTTCACGGTCCGTTCCCCATGGCGAGTGATTCAAACCTGCTCGGGAACAACGAAAGGTGCGCGATAGCCGCGATCACCGTCGCGGAGCAAGCTGTCCGCCTCATCATCTCCGATTACGCGCTCGGTTTCAGGGTTGAAGTGTAGAGTGCGCCCCAGGCGGTAAGAGGCGTTAGCTAGGTGAACCAGCCCGGCAGAGATGTACCCCTCCTCGATGGGGGCGTTGAGTTCTTCTCGCTTGCGGTTGATCACGCAGTCCACAAAGTTTTTGAAATGCGCCAGTTCGTCGCCGGCGTGCACACTCGGTTGCGGCTCCTGATCCCGACCTACCCACACCTTATAGGTGTCGGCGTCCTCGTCTCCCGTGGCCAGGTAGCCGTTGGTACCGTAAAAAATGTTGCCAATCGTATTGTGGCTGCCGGCCAGCGGTCCCAGCTTCGGCGCTCTGGCCGTCCGTAGCGGTTCCGGGGTGCCGAGTTCGCGCGTCCCGATTTCGGCCTCATGGTTTGTGATCCAGTGTCGGACCTCAAACTCCATCATCTTGCGCTGGTGATTGGGTAGGTCAAACTCGAACACGCAGCTCACGGTGTTCGGGGTCTCCTGGTCATCGTCAAACATGAAGTGTCCACCGATGGCTGACACCTTATTGGGGAATCCGACGCCTAATCCCCAGCGAGCTACGTCCACCTGATGGACACCCTGATTTCCAAGGTCGCCGTTTCCGTAACACCAAAACCAGTGCCAGTTGTAATGGAAGCGGTTGCGCGTGAACGGATGCCGAGGCGCCGGCCCCGTCCACAGGTCGTAGTGGACACCGGCCGGAACCGGTTGGATGGGGGCGCGCCCGATGGTGTCGCGCCATTTGTAGCACAATCCCCGCGCCAGATAGACGTCGCCGATCCAGTCTTGGCGGAGTTTCCTGATACCTTCACGGATGGCGCTGGCGGAACGAATCTGGGTTCCGTGCTGAACGATCCGATTGTAACGGCGGGCGGCGGCAACCAGTTGGTTCCCTTCCCACAGGTTGTGGCAGCAAGGCTTTTCCACATAAGCATCCTTACCCGCCTGACAGGCCCAGATGGCCATCAGCGAGTGCCAATGGTTGGGGGTGGCGATGGAGATGGCATCAATAGATTTGTCTTCCAATAGCTTCCGGACGTCGATATACATCTGCGGCTTGGGAATTCCGCGCCTTTCCATGGCCGCCACGCGCTCGCTTAGAACGTTCTCGTCGACGTCGCAGACCGCGGCGATTTCCACGTTGGGAAGCCGGGAGTAATTGCGAACGTGGTCCATGCCGCGACCATGAAGCCCGCAGACGCCGATCCGCACGCGGTCATTGGCCCCAAATACTCGGCGGGGGTGAGAGAGGAAGGTCATGCTGCTCAGGGCGGCCAGCCCCGCCGTGCTCCTGGCGCCGGCCTTAAGGAAATGGCGGCGTGTGGCGTTCGGTTCCCCAGACATGATGCCTCCTGATCGCCCGCCCTACCCAAGCTTCACTTCCTCTCCGCCGCGTACTGGCGATAAGCGTCGGCCACTTTTGCCTCTCGATAATCGCCATGGTGAATGAACACCCGGTATTCGAGCCGGAGTGATTGGCGCTCAGGTATGGTCCAACTTCCGTCCTGGTTCGGATCGCCGGTGAACTCCCGTATGCCGAACGGGTTGGCGGCCAGCAGGCCGTATCCCCGCGCATGCCAATAGGTGGGATGGCGAAAACTTCGCGGGCTATCGAACACGGCGACGCCCAGAGATTCACCGTCCACGGTTCCGTCATAATCCACCCAATCCGCCCGTTTCCCCCAGATTTCCTTCTCGCCCACGCTGCCGTTGGAACTGATCATTCGCGCCGGGGGCGAATTGAGGGCTTTCGCCAAACGGATGGCGAACGTACCTTCCTTCGTATCGCCCACCGTCACGGCGGCGTGCCGATTCGCCTGGATGAAGAAAGTGCAGTCGATCATCCGGGTGTTTTCGTCGCCTCGAAACGTGTACGCCTGCACTTCTTCGCCAATGACGCGACCGCGCGGTCCCACCAGATCAAAATCCGCGCGGAGCGTCCCGGCCGCTGTGCCGCCGGTCATCGTCTCAATCCGGCTCAACACCGTTCGCCCGAAAACTCCACCATCGCTCCAGTTCGGAAAAGCGGCCTCTCCCCAAAAGTCGATGCCGTCAATATTTCCGTGACCGAGGTACATGGGACGCTGATGCGGCTCGAGGTCGGGATCCTTCCGATGCTCGGCCGGAACAACGTTTCCATTGGGGAAATCGCGCGTCACCAAGGTGCCGCGGGCGCTCCGCAGCGGCTGAAAGTAAGGCTTCGCGACCTCGGGGTCAAAGTAGTAGGTCGTAAAGATCTTGCCGCCCACGAGGATGTCAATATGATTCCCGAGGCGCTCCAGTTGGACGGTCTGTTGAGCTCGCGACACTCCGGCCCTTCCGCCCACCGAGATCAGAACCGCCAGTGCCGCCATGATTTTCCCCAGCATGAATCACTCCCTGAGCCGTTTGCCCCGGTCGACTATCTCAGATACTTCAAACTCTCGTCGATCAGCTTTTGTGTGCCGCGGTAGACGTCTCCTTGGGCCGTCTCCCACTCCATGGAAAAATATCCCCGATATCCGCTCGCTCGGGCGATGGCGAAAATTTTACCGACATCCACAACGTGAGTTTCTCCGTGCGCGTCGGTCACGGCATCCTTGACGTGCGACATGTTGAAGGCATGGCGAAACATGAGCCTCAGCGCCTGCTCATTCACCTCCGGGCCGCCGATGACGATGGAGTTTCCGAAGTCCGGCAGGGCTCGCAGATACGGGTTCTCCACCTTGTCGATAACTTTCACCAGAAAGAACGGGTTCTCGGCCACCGGATTGTCGTTCTCAAGATTGACGACAACATTGTTTCTAGCGCCATACTCGGCAAGCGCCCCCAAGGTCTGGGCGGCGCGATCCAAGTTGGGCGGCTGACCCGGCGCGCCCCGAATGTGCTGCCGGACGCTCGGTGACCCGACGATCACGGCCATATCGATCCATTTCTTCCCGTACGCCAGAGCGGCCTCGCGCCGAGAAGCATCCGAATCATAAAAGCTTCCGGCCCCTAATCCGAGGTCCACTATGTGTGATCCGGCCTCTTCGACGGACTTCCGAAACGCCTCAAGGTAAGCCGGCTCCGTCGAACGAAAATGGTCGCCGAGCGGATTGATGTTATGGACGCCGAACACTCTGGCGATCATGCCGGGGAAATCCTTTAAGTCCATACCCGGCAGCTTCGGATTTCGGGCCCGATTTGTAGGGCTGTCGATATAAGCGCGAAAAGGCCACGAGGTTACCGCCAGTCTCTGGCGGGGCGCAGTTGGAAAATCGAGGTGCGGCTCTCGGTACGGCGGTTGAGCAACGCCGCCGAGCCCTGCGGCTCCGACCAGCCCGAATGAACTCTTGATGAATTGGCGGCGCGAAATCGGCTTCAGGCCTCGCACAGCACCTCGCTTCCTTCGATGCCTGGGGTATCGTTAGCGGTAAGTATCCTCGTCGAGCCGGTTTGTTGCATGGCGAAAGAGTTTACGTATCACCAGGCTTGAACGTCGTCAAGCCCCTTTTGGCGGTTATTTCTTCCCTGTTTGCGGTCAACCGAGTTGGACCGATCGCACGGCTGCCGAGCGCATGAAGTCGGACAGCAATCCCAAGCCTCAGATGAGTCGTCCGATTCTGGCCCATCGGTCAGCGGAATGAGCTCCAAAATTCGCGTCCCAACTTTCATCGGTCTAGATATAGACCTTCCCGTCCTGATGAATCACGCCCAAACCTTACCGCTCGAGTCCGTTGGTGTAACATAACGGGTGTGAGACATCCTCGGTTATCACGACGTCGGGAATCGAGTGGCCAGGCGGAAGGCGCCAGCCGCCGCCGTTTCCTGTGTCAGGCCGCCGGGGTCTGCTTCGTCGTGCCGTTGTTCCGGAGCGGAAAGCTGGGGCAGCCGGTGCTCGTCCCCGGACCATGGTTCGTGGATGTCGCCCGGCGATCCGGCTTAAGTGGGTTTCGAGACACCTGTGGATCGCCCGCCAAGGATTATTTGGTGGAGACGGTGGGAAGCGGAGTGGCTCTGCTCGATTACAACGGGGACGGCTTGACGGACATCTTTCTGGTCAACGGATCGTCGTTGGAAGTGCTGGCCGACCCAAGCCTGCCACGCCCGTCGAGCCGGCTCTTCCGCAATAACGGAGACGGAACCTTTACCGACGTCACGAAGGCCAGCGGCTTAGTGAATGAAGGCTGGGGGATGGGCGTGGCGGCGGCGGATTACGATAATGACGGCCACACCGATGTTTTCGTGACGAATTTCGGTTCGAACGCCCTGTTTCACAATAACGGGGACGGAACGTTCACGAACGTGACGCGCGAGGCCGGCCTGGGAGGCGGGAACTGGTCTACCGGCTGTGCCTGGGGAGATTATGACGGCGACGGCCGGCTGGACCTCTACGTTGCCCGCTACGTGGACTTCGATCGTGCGCGTATTCCGCGTCCCGGCACCGCCAACTATTGCCTCTACCGCGGCATTCCCGTGGCCTGCGGCCCCCGGGGACTCCCGGGCCTGCCCGATCTTTTCTACCGCAATGAAGGCCATGGTCGGTTCCGAGAGATCAGCGTTGAGGCGGGAATCATCGACAGTGACAAGGCGTACGGGTTCAGTGTTGTCTGGTGCGACTTTGATAACGACGGCCATCCGGATATCTATGTGGCGAACGACTCCATGGCGAATTTCCTTTGGCACAACAAGGGCAACGGCACGTTCGAGGAAATCGGGGTTGAAGCCGGTTGCGCGCTGAGCGGGGACGGGCGCGCGCAGTCCTCGATGGGTATCGCGGTCGGCGATTACAACAACGACGGCTGGATGGACCTTTTGGTAACCAACTTCTCCGAGGACTACAACACCCTCTATCGTAACCAAAGCGGCCAGTTCGACGACGTGACGTTCGAGGCCGGCCTCGGGACGGCGAGCTTTAGCCAATTAGGTTGGGGCACCGGTTTCATCGATTACGACAATGATGGTTGGAAAGATTTGTTTGTCGCCAACGGCCATATCTATCCGCAGGCCGACAAGGCCGGGAACACGTACTTCCAGAATAACCAGCTATTCCGGAACACGCGCAACGGCAGGTTTGTGCTCCTTGGCCACGGCGAAAGCGGATTCACCCAGGCCTGGAGCAGCCGAGGTGCAGCCTTCGGCGACCTCGCTAACAGCGGGCGGATCTGGATTGCCGTCAACAACATAGACCGAGAACCCTGCCTTTATCAGCCTGTCTCTCTAGCCGGTGCCTGGGCGCGCTTTAAACTGATCGGCACGAGCTCGAATCGCGATGCCATTGGGGCACGGGTGCAGGTGACGGCAGGAGGCGTTACCCAGACGGACGAAGTGCGCAGCGGGGAAAGCTACCTCAGCTCGAGCGAGGTTCGCCTGCATTTCGGTCTCGGCGAGGCGATGGCGATTGACCAAGTGGCGATCCGCTGGCCCAGTGGCAGGACCGAGAAGCATACGCACTTGGCCGTGAATCGCCAATACACTTTTGTGGAAGGAAGCGGGAGTGCAAAGGCCGAGGACACCGATGGATAAATCGAGCCGTATTCGCTCCCTCGACAGCCTGCGAGGGCCTTTCCTACGAAGCGTTTCGGCGGCCCATCGAGGCGGCCTCTTCGCCGGCTTTTGGGTGTGCGCGTTATGCCTGATAGGGCCGGCGTCCCTCGCGCAAGTCACTGAACTTCGGGATGGATCGGCGGAGATTGTGCCCCCTGCGACCTCGGTGCCGGCCAGCCAAGTGCTTGCCGCTGTTGCCGACGCCCGGAAAATGATCGCCGGACGCCCTGACTCGGCCGAGGGCTATCTGTCACTGGCCGTGGCGCTGCGCTCCGGAGGCGATGCGGAGGGGGCGCTGGCTGCCCTCCGCCAAGCCCTGAAACTCGACCCTCGTCTCTCGCGGGCATGGCTGGAGAAGGGCATCGTCGACAGCGATCACGGCACCCTGGAGGCTGCCACGGAAGATTTCGGCAGGGCCGTCGCGACGGATCCCTCGAACGTCGTGGCGCGCCTCGAGCTGGCCTCCGCGCTATTTCAGAAGGGCGACTTTCAGGCCGTTCGAGCCCAGCTTGAAGCCGTCCTAAAACTTGATCCTGAGAATGCCCGAGCCTGCAACGGCAGGGGACTGCTTAAGTTGCAGGCGGGCGACCTCCGGGGCGCCGCCGAGGATTTTCGTCTGGCGGTCGCCCGCCGGTCTCATTACCCGGCGGCTCAGATGAACCTTGGAAATGCCCTTTTTCAGCTGGGCGACGCGGCCGCAGCGCGCGCCGCTTACGAACAGGCCCTGCGCGATGAACCGGACGATTCCATGGTTACCTACGGCCTCGCCCGTGCCCTCGATCGGCTTGGCGAGCGGGCGCGGGCGGCGGCGATGTTCGCCCAGGCCAGGGCGCTGATGAAGAAGGACTTGGCGGCCGTGCGCGCCAAGGGCGAGAACAATCGCGGCTTGAAGCTCTGGTATTTCGGAGACTTGACCGGCGCGGCGGCCGCTTTTCGCTCGGCGCTAGCGGAAGATCCGACTTATGCGGAAGCCCACAACAACTTGGGCGGGGTGCTTTGGCAGCAAGGAGAAGTGCAATCCGCGCGTCAGGAATTTGAGGCTGCCGTGCGCAGCCAGCCGGGTTTCGCCCAGGCGCTCAACAACCTCGGCAACGTGCTGCTCGCAACGGGAGATCTCGAGGCGGCCATCGCTGATTTCCGGCGCGCCCTGGCGGCGAGTCCCGCTTTGGCCACCGCGCATTTCAACCTGGGCATGGCCCTGGCGCGGAGCGGGCGGAGGGATCAGGCTGAGACGGAATTCCGCCAAGCCTTATTGCTCGAACCGGACATGCCGGCGGCCCATTTGGAGTTGGGATTATCACTGATTCGGGATCCTGGCCGCATCCCTTCGGCCGCCCGCCTGGAGATTGAAAAGGGCCTCCGGCTTAACCCGCAACTGATCCGTGAAGTACCGCCAGCCCTTCTTCATGAGCTCGCGATGGCGGATCACGTCGTAGCGCCGCCCGCCCCCGATAAAGCGGCGCGCCCGGCGCTACTTCAGTAACGGCCGGCAAAGGGATCGGGCAGGCTCAAAAAAACAGTGCCCGGAGTTCAAGGGATCTGTATGTTGGTTGCCGCTTGACCCTTCTGGGGCTGGCTGAATGGCTGGGCCGGAGTGGAGGCCGCCTCAGAATCGACTCCCATGGCCGGGGCGAGTCCGCCCCGTGAACGGTTCCAGAGCTATTGCACGAGGAACTGAATCCGTTCGATGGTGTTGTTCGCGTAAGGATCGATGCGCCGTGGATCGCGCGTAGCGGGCTGTTCCGCCCCCGTGTCATCGACGGCGCGGCAGGCGAACTCAGCGATGCCGGTCCCTTGGATGTGGACCGTATAACGCCAAATCGTCCATTCGTAGCGGCTACCCGGCTCGAGGCTGGCGAGGCGCCAGCTCTTGCCGCCATCGGTCGTCACCTCAACGGCCACGATGCGGCCGCTCCCCGACCAGGCAAGTCCGCGGAGGGTCACGGTTCCGCGATGCAGGACGGCTCCCAGAGCGGGATAAGTGATGACCGATTTGGTCAGCACCCGCGGCAGGGGTTCTCGCGTCACTGTGCCATCAGGCGCTTTGAGGCTGGCCAGGTAGTCCGCTGGTTGGGCCGGCCAGGGTGCCACCGCGAGTTCGATCTCGCGGAGCCACTTCACCGATTCCATTCCATACCGACCCGGGAACAGAGCTCGCCAAGGCGCGCCGTGCTCGGCACCGAGCGGCCGCCGGTTCAACCGGGTCACCAGCATGGCGTCTTCATGCACATAATCGATCGGGATGCTCCGTCGAAATCCATCAGCGCCCGTGAGGTGAAGGTATTTGGCCTGGGCTGTGGGGCGGGCGAGGGCGAGCACCTCGCCGAGCGACCAGCCTTCCCAGAGGCCGTTGCTGACCAGCGCGTCGGGTCCCGTGCCATTTCCCGAACACTCGAGAACCGCCCCCACTTGGCGAACCTTCAGGGCCGCCAGATCCCGGTCGGTTAAAGTAACAGGCCTCTGTACCTCGCCTTTTAGGATCAGGGTGGCCGCCGCGGGAGGTATTCCGTAATGATTGCGAACGTAAAAGTCGTCCACAGGCGTGTATCGGTCATCCACGGACTCGAGGTTGTACTCGGAGATCAAGGGATTGGACGATACCAGAATCGAGTCTGCCAGCAATCTTCGGGCGGGTCCGAGCAGGCCACCGGTCGCGAGGGCAGCGAAAAACTCCCTTCGGCGCATAAGCTGATTCTAAGCGAAGCCCGGGCAGGAATAGAAGCCATTTCAGCCAGAAGCACCCGCCGATGTGCCGGCGGGCTCAGTGAGGCAGACTCTCGCCGGGTCGCGGAGCCGCGCGATTTCAGCCGGCCATCGTACGGTCAAGGCTAGCGAGAGTCGGAATGAGGAAAAGAATGGCGAGAGGCGTCGTGATCATCGCTCCCACCACGACGCGCGCGAGCGGCTGCTGGGCCTGGGCCCCGATTCCGGTGGAGATCGCAGCCGGCAGCAGGCCCAAACCCGCCGCCAGGCAGGCCATCAGGATGGGGCGCATCTCGAGCAGGGCCCCTTGCTGGATTGCGCGGAAGCGCGAGGAGCGGCCGTCAGAGCCCTCGCTGCCGCTTCGCTGATCCGACGTCGAAAGCGGCGATTCCCGCCCGGCCCGCCGGATGCCCGACAGGAACACGCTTCCGCCGAGCGTGCCAACGCCCAGCGCCGAGGTAAACCCGACGGCGGCTGAAATACTGAAGGGCGTCCGCGTCATGAGCAGAGACAGGACTCCTCCAACAGCCCCAAAAGGTAGGGTGCCCAGGACGATCGACGCGCTCCGCCACGAATTAAAGAGACCGTAAAGCAGAGCCAGAATCATGATCAGGCTGATGGGAATCACAACCGCGAGCCGTCGCTCTTCTTTTCGGAGGCTATCGTACTCACCGGCCCATTCATAGTGATATCCTGGCGGCAACTGAATGCGCGTGGCGATTCGGTTTTGCGCGTCCTCGATGGTCGAGGCTAAATCTCGTCCGCGGATGCTGAACTTCACCGGAATATACCGCTGGCCGTTTTCCCGATAGATCATAAAAGCGCCCCGCCGAATTTCCACTTGGGCCACTTGGCCGAGCGGGACGCGGCCGCCGTCGGGCGTGGGTAAGAGAATATTACGGATCGCCTCGGGATCAGCGCGGTATCGCGGTTCGTAGCGCACGACAAAATCGAAGCGGCGATCGCCCTCAAGGATCTGGGTGGTGGCCTGGCCTCCAATAGCCGCCTGGACGGCGGTGTTGACGTCGGCGGCCCCCAGGCCGTAGCGCGCGCTCGCTCGACGATCGATGGCAACAGTGAGCTCGGGTTGGCCGGTCTCCTGGAAGATGCCGAGGTCCGTGATACCCGGTACCTGGGCCATGACATCGCGAATCTGCGCCGCCTTCTCCGCCAGAATATCGATATCGTCGCCGAAGAGCTTCAGAGAGTTTTCACCCTTGACTCCCGACATGGCCTCTTCCACGTTGTCCTCGATGTTCTGGGAAAATCCGAACGTCACTCCAGGGAACTTCCCGAGCTGGGCATCCATCTGCCGGATGAGGTCAGGCTTGGACAGGCCGTGGGGCCACTGGTCTTCCGGCTTCAGTTGCACGAAGAACTCGATGTTATTGAACGTCGTCACATCGGTTCCGTCGTCCGGGCGGCCCATTTGGGAGACAACGTGCGTGACCACGGGAAAGCTCCGCAAGACATCTCGGATTTGATCAGCCAGTCGGGCCGAGGATTCGAAAGAGATGTCGACGGGCAGGGTGGCCCGTACCCAAAGATTGCCCTCCTCGAGCTTCGGCATAAACTCACGGCCCAAGGACGGTAGCAGGGCGAGCGTCACCGCCAGCGATGCAACCGCAATACCGAGCACCATCCACCGGAATCTGAGAGTCCCCGGCAGCAGCCGTTCGTAAAGATGGTGTAACCACCTCACCACGGCGGTCCGGCCGGCGCCGCGCTGGCGCGCCGATTGGGCGCCGAAGGAAGCGAGGACGGGGGCAAACACCAGAGCAAACAATCGTCCGCCCACCAAGGCGTAGCCGTAGGTGATCGACATGGGCGAAAAAATCTTCCCCGGCACACCGCGCATGGTGAACAGCGGAAAAAAGGCGACGAGGATGATCGCCACCGAAAACAGCACGGGACGCGACGCTTCGGCCATCGCTTCGGCAATGACACCTTCGACCGTTTCGTCGTCGCGGCGGGATCGGAGTCGGCGGTGGATGTGCTCGAGGTCGATGACCGTTGCGTCAACGAGAATGCCGAAGTCGATGGCACCGACTGAGATCAGGTTGGCGGACTGATGGCTCAGCACCATGAGGGCGAACGCAAACAGCAGGGACACGGGGATGGACAAGGCGGCGATAAGGGAAATCCGGACATCGCCGAGAAAAATCAGGAGCAAAGCCGTAACTCCGATCAGGCCCAGCAGCACCAGGTGTTCGACGGTGCGGGTGGTGACGCGGATCAGGTCAGTGCGGTCGTAAAGGGTGTGAATCCTCATGCCGCGGGGCAGCCTTCCACCGTTCAGCCGGGTGATTCGTTGGCGCAGGGCGCGGAGCGCGGGCAGCGATTGCTGGTTGCGTTCGAGCAAGACAATGCCCTCGATAATGTCATCGTTTCCATCCATGCCGACTTTGCCGAGCCGCGGCTGGTAGCCTTCGTGGACATCGGCTACGTCCTTGAGATAGACGGGAACACCGTTCCGCTCGCTGATGATGACGGTTCTCATGTCGTCCAGCGTTTGCAGCAGACCGATGCCGCGAACGTTCACGTTCTGGCTGCCGAGCGTCAAATAATTTCCCCCCACGTTGGCGTTGCTGGCGGCAACGGCGTTCAGGACCTCGGGCAGGGCCACGTTGTACTCGAGCAGCTTCGCCGGATCGATTTCCGCCTGGTACTGCCGAGTCGTGCCTCCAAAGGTGGTGACGTCGATGATGCCCGGCACTTGCTTGATCTCACGGCGGACGTACCAGTCTTCCCATGCCTTCAACTCGTTTAACGAATAGCCGGCTCCGTCCAGCCGATAACGATAAATTTCCCCTACCGGCGACCACGGTGAAAGCTGGGGCGAGAGGCCATTCGGCAAAGTAACAAGCTGCATGCGGTTCAAGGCTTCCTGCCGGTCACGGAAGTAGTCGCTGCCGTAGTCGAAGTAAAGCTTCACGTCGCTGAGGCCGAATAGGCTGATCGAGCGGGTGTACGCCAGGCGGGGAATCCCGAAAAGCGCCGTCTCCACCGGAACGGTGATCTGGCGCTCCATTTCTTCGGCCGACCACGACGGATTCTGGGTGATGAACTCGACGAGCGGCGGCGAGGGGTCGGGATAGGCTTCGATGTCCAGACGGAGGAAGGCGTATACGCCCACGACGAGCCAGGCCGCCAGCCCCACCATCACCAAGGCGCGATAGCGAAGCAGGTTATGAACGATAAATTTCATGTCTCACTGCGGTGCTGCGCCGACAGCTAATAAGTCGGCCCCTTCCACGACCACTCGTTCGCCGGGCCCGAGGCCGGAGACGATTTCTACTTGGTCGCCCGTCAGGCTCCTCCCTAAGGCAACGGCGCGGCGCTCGAAGCGACCGCCGGACCGCTCGACAAAGACAGACGCCGAGCTTCCTTCATGCAGTATCGCCGACTGAGGCACGATAACGGCGGAGCGCGCGGCGCGGACGAGGCGGATGGTGGCAAACATTCCCGGCTTCAGCAGCGTGCCGGGATTGGGCAACACGACGCGTACATCGAGGGTCCGCGTCGTCGGATCGAGCGCTCCGCCGATCGCGGTCACTCGCCCGCGCCAGCTCCGGCCAGGGTAGGCGGTGGTGGTGATGAACGCCGCTTGACCCAGCTTAACGCTCGCCAGGTCCTTCTCATACACGTTCGCCACCGCCCAGACGGTGCGCAGATCGGCGAGGGTGCACAGCGGCGAAGAACTGTCGAGCGATTTCGAGAATTCGCCCGCCGCCGCGCCGAGGTCGAGCACAATGCCCGGCCGAGGCGCCCGAACCAGAATCTCATCGGACGAGCCGGCCGCGTCAACGCCGAGAAGCGCCAGCCGCTCGCGCGCGCTCTCAAGCGCCGCCTGAGCCGTCTGGGCGTCGGCTTGCGCCTGCTGGTAATCCTTAAGGGCAATCGCCTTGTGTTCATACAAGGACTGGGAACGCGCCAGGGCTTCCTGTTTGAGGCCGGCGTCGGCTTGCGCTTGCCGGTACGCGGCGCGCGCGGCGGCGACGTCGCTGCTGGCTAAGGTGGCGAGAACCTGCCCCTGCCGGACGTAGTCGGCCGGCCGAGCCTGCACGGAGATCAGGCGCCCGCTCACCGGGGCATACACATGGACGATACGCGTCGGATCCGCCTGAATCTGACCGCCGGCCTCGAGATACTCAGGCAGTGTAGCCATCTTCACGAAAGCCGTTGTGACCCCGCGCGAGCCTGCCGGCAACACGTACTCCAGCGAGGAGCGCGCGGTTGGAGAGTCGGCGGGATTCACGGCGCCCGAACGCGAGCAGCCGGCGGACACCAGCGGCAACCAGCCGCAGGCGACGATGATGGCCGCCCGGCTCAGGGGACCAGAACGTCGGTGCTGCATGTCTTTCATCCGGGGCCTCGGCCCGTCTATCGGGTTCGGTTTGGAGGAGCGGCAGGCTGCCAGCCGCTGACGGGATCGCTGGCTGTGGCCGCGAGGCACTTTTCCAGCGACCCGTGAAAACCACCGGCGCCAGTTCAGGTTGAACCTCAGTTGCACAGGATGCCGGAGGCGGATGGCGAATCAGGAGCAGAAAGAAGGCGGTGCCCGACTGGCCCGGCAGGGAAGGAAGCGATCGCGGCCGTGCTCGTGGCGCATCCGGACCAGCGAAAAGAAACCTAACGTGACGAGAATCCAGACGCCGGTCGCCATCTGGAAATTGTCGAGGGCTTCGAGCAACCGTGCCAGGTCAATAGCCGGCTTTTGGCTGGACCGCCCGTCCAGCGCGGGAGTCAGCACGGTGGGGGCTTCAACGCCGAGCGGCAGAACCTCGAAGCGCACGAGATCGTCGCTGGCGGAAACGCAGGGGAAAAGCGCGACCGTGGCGATGAAAACGGCAAGACCTCGGCGCCAACCGGGGCGCCGGGGAGCGACGCCCTTTCGACCGCGCTCCCACACTGCAAACGCGGCCGGTGCTGCCACGGCGATGGCCGCCCAAAACAGGTTCAGGGCCGCATCAATTCCCATGCTACCAGCCAGCTTACCAGACCCGAGGGGACAGGGACAAGCTCAAGGGGTGGCGCCGCGTCGGCGACGCGCGACACCCGGCCCGCCAACAGCCGCGACCGTTCAGCCCGCGAGAGGCCCATTTAGCCTCTAGGGATAGCTGACGCGCCAAATCGAGTTCGATCCGTCGTCGGTCACCATCAGCGAGCCGTCCTTGGCCACGGCCACGCCGACCGGGCGCCCCCACACGTCGCCGTGCGGCGTCACGAATCCGGTCAGGAAGTCCTCATAGTCGCCAGCGGCACGACCGGAGCGGAGTGGGACGCGAATGACTTCGTATCCCGTCCGGACGGCCTTGTTCCACGAACCGTGCTCGGCGGCGAAGATGTCGCCCCGGTATTCCGCCGGGAATTGCGTCCCCTCATAGAAGGTCATTTCGAGTGAAGCGTCGTGGGGTTGAAGCAGTACGTCCGGCACGATGACGCGGTCTTTCAGCTCTGGATGCCGGCCTTGGTGCCTCGGGTCCGGATGCCCGCCCATGTACTACCACGGCCAGCCATAGAAGCCGCCCTGCTCAATGTGGGTGATGTAGTCGGGCGGCAAATTGTCCCCCAATTCATCCCGCTCATTGACCGATGCCCACAGGATGCCGGTTTGAGGATCAATGGCGATGCCCACCGGATTGCGGAGACCCCAGGCGTAGACGCGCAGGTCGGAGCCGTCGGGATTGGCGACGAGAATGTCGGCGCGGTGATATTCGGCGGGATTGTGGTCCGTGTCATCGACATTCGAGCGCGACCCGACGGAAATGAAGAGCTTCGTGCCATCCGGCGAAAAAGCCAGGTCGCGCGTCCAGTGGCCCCCGCCCCGCAAGCGTCCAAAGCCGGGCAGGTTTCGCACGATGACCTCCCCACGTCCCCGAGGCTTTAAGTCCCCATTACGATACGGGAAGCGCACGACCGAGTCGGTGTTGGCGACATAGACATATTGCGGATTGGGCCCGGGCGGATAGAAGGCTATGCCGAACGGCAAGGTGAGGCCAGTGGCGAAGGTCGCCACCGGCTCGGCCTTGCCCTCAGCCGAGATTCCCCGAAACACTTTGATTTTGCCCGGCTGGCTTTCGGCTACAAAAAGGTCCCCGTTGGGCGCGGTTCGAATCTCGCGCGGGTTGTTCAAATGGGTGGTGTACAGCTCCACCCGAAAACCCGGCGGTGCTTGCGGCCAGGCATCGGCAGGCCGCGCCATCAGCCGCGGGCCATTGCCGACGGATCGGCTGGCGTACGGTTGGGGAAGGTCCGCGACGGTGATTTCGCGGAAGGTTCCGGGCTTCTCGTTGCGATAATCCGAGAATGCCGCGGGCCCGCGCAGGATGGGTGCCTCCGCGGCCGAAGTCGCGGCCGGCGATGGGTGCCGGCGCCATATGAGCGGCACCGCACCCAGAACTGCGACGGTGATGGCGACAGCTCGCTGGAAATTCCGCATCGCTCACTCCTAGCGAAGCTTCCCGGATTTTGATTTCGATCCGGTCCCGCTATTTCTTCTCTGGAAACTTCGCTCTCTTCAGGATACAATGCCGGCCGTCAGGTAAGACGGGTTCCCGGTAAAAAAAAGTGATGGCACGATTCATGGCAAGCCAAACCACCATAGGAGAATTCTCATGGCGAACCTCGCAGTCACCAACTGGTTCGGGGACCTGGTCTGGAACCCCAGCGTGCTCGTAGAGCCCAACTCCATCGAGGACGTCGTCAGCGTAGTGAACAACCCCGATCGATATCCTTCTCCCGTGCGGGCCGTCGGTTCCCTGCATTCGACGGCGCGTTGCAACGTGGCGGACGGCGGGACGGTGCTCAAGATGACCAGGATGAATCGCATCTTGAACATCACCTCCGACACGGTGACGGCCGAGGCGGGAGCCCTCTACATCGACATCGCGCAAGAACTCGAAAAGCATCAATTACAGTTCTATGTGAACACGGAGATCGGCAGCCTCTCGGTCGGCAGCGCGGCCTGCGCCGGGACCAAGGACGCCTCCATGCCGGGTGAATACGGCCAAGTCAATTCCTATGTGATCGGCGTCAAGATGGTCCTGCCTTCAGGCGAGATACTGGAAGTGAAAGAGGATCAACCGGAACTTCTCGCCCAGGTCCGTTCCAGTTACGGAACCTTCGGCATCGTCACGGAGGCGACCTTTCGAATCCGTCCCATCCAGCCCATGGCCGTGTATCACGAAACCTATGCCCTGGAAGATTTCGTCCAAAAACTGCCGGAACTGCAAGCTCGCCACGAATCGATGATGTTTTACATCTTCCCCTTCGACAATTTGATCACTATCGAGTTCCGCCGTTACAATCCCGGCGCGACCGGAAGCCCGAACCGGCACGTGTGGCCGCTGCGCAACTATCTTTGGGCCAAGGCCGGCCCCCGCTTCTGCGCTGACATTGAAAAGGACATTCCCGTTCCCGCGATTCGTTACAAGATCATCGACGACTTCTGCGCGATGTGGCGCTTCAAGCTCGACCACCTGATCCGGAGCGATTACACGATCGCCACCGACCAGATCATCCGCTATCCCGCCGTGTCGGACGACAGCCGCTACACCTTCAGTCTCTGGGCCTTTCCCGAGGAAGCCTATCCGACCGTTCTACCCGCGTTTTTCCAGTTTTGCCGTGACTACTATAGCCGGAAAGGCTACCGCACCAACGTGCTTAACGTGGGTTACCGTATCGCCAAAGATACGAGTTCCCTGCTCTCCTACTCTTATGATGGAACCGTGATGACGGTAGACCCGGTCTCGACGGCCAATCCGGGCTGGAAGCCATTTCTCGAAGCCTACAACGAATTTTGCAGCGCCCGAGGCGGCGTTCCGTTGTTTAACCAGACTTACGGCGTGACTCGTCCCCAGGCCCAGAAGGCGTTCGCAGATCGGCTGAAGATCATGGCCAGGACCCGCAAGGCTTACGATCCCGGCGATCGTTTGCTGAACGACTACTTTCGGGAGCTGCTGGCCGATTGAGGCCCTCCAGCCTCCCTCGCCGGGGCGCGACTCGACCGCCGGATGTGCGAAATTCGGCCGCCCCATCGCCTCGCAGTCGATGGCTCGTCTTAACTCGCCCCCCCTCGCCGGCGTCCGCGCTCATGGGGATTCGTGGGAAGCATACCGGCGGCCGATTCGATTTTCCGGTTCCGTGTTGTTACAATGGCGGTGAGCTGGGCAATCGGCAGGTTCATGGTATGGCGAGAAGAGACTGCCGGGCGTGTGATGGCACCGGGTGGAAGCCTGTCGAAGCCGGGGGCGTCCGCTGTGTGGTGCGGTGTGAATGCCAAGTCAGCGAACGCTCGGATCAGCTTCTGCGCCAAGCCCGGATTCCCCGGCGGTACGCACAGTGCGAATTTGAAAATTTCGACGTGCGCAAGGATCAGGCGACCGGCGACGCCAACCCCAGCTTGGCGGCAGCGCGCTTTTATGCCCAGAAGTTCGTTGACGAATATCCCACCGACTTCGGGCTGCTCTTCATCGGCCCAACTGGAGCCGGCAAAACGCACCTGGCCGTGGCCGTGCTGCGCGAGCTGATTCTCCGTCGCGGAATTGAAGGCTTGTTCTACGACTTTCGCGACCTGCTCAAAGAGATTCAAGACAGCTACAATCCGGTTTCCCAGGTCTCGGAATTTCGGGTGCTCCAGCCCGTGATCGATGTGGAAGTCTTGTTGCTCGACGAGCTGGCCTCGACCAGCCCCACCGAATGGGTCAAGGAAACGCTTCACCATATTATCAATTCCCGTTACAACCAGAAGAAAACGACCTTGATTACGACGACGCTGCCGCCTCCGAGAGAGCTCTCCGACCACGACAGGCCGAGAACACCTTCCGGAGAAGAGATTCCGGAAGTGGAAAGAAGCCTCAACCAGTTTGGCATTACCCTCAGTTCGCGGCTTTTCGAGATGTGCAAGATTATTGAGATGCGTTCCGACGACTATCGGAAAGCCATCAAACAGAAGGGCATCCGCTTCAAGCCGGACTGCACGGTCAACGAGGCATAAGGCGCCGATTCGATGCCGGTCAAAGTCCAAGCCGTCGAGAAGCCGCCGCTCGAGAGGATTTTCGGGCCCGGCGGGTGGCTCGCCCGGCATCATCCGCGTTACGAGTACCGCCCGGCTCAGCTCGAAATGGCGGAGGAGGTGCAATCGGCGCTCGAGAACCGCCGCCACCTGATCGTCGAAGCGGGCACCGGTATCGGCAAGACGCTCGCCTATCTGGTGCCGGTTCTGTTGAGCGGACGCCGGATCGTGATCTCCACGGGCACCAAGAACCTGCAAGAGCAGGTGTTCTTCAAAGATCTTCCTTTCCTCAAAAAGCTCTTCCCCCGCGTCCGCGCCACGCTGATGAAAGGCCGGCAAAACTATCTTTGCCGCCAAAAGCTTTACGATCTCGAACGCCAACCCAGCCTCGAGGGTTTGGAGGAGGTTGACCTTTACTCACAGATTCGGGAGTGGGAGTGCCGCACCGAGACCGGGGATCGCGCCGAGCTCCAACACTTGCCTGACACCAGCCAGCTCTGGTCACGCATCGACGCGCGACGCGAGGCCTGCACCGGCCAGAAGTGCCCGGAATTCGAGCGTTGCTTTATCACCTTAATGCACCAGCGGGCCTTCGAATCCGATGTTGTCATCGTCAATCATCACCTCTTCTTTGCCGACCTCGCCTTGAAGCAGATGGAGTTTTCCAGTCTCCTGCCGGAATACAGCGCCGTGATTTTCGACGAGGCTCATGAGATCGAAGACGTGGCCACACAGTATTTTGGCTTGCAGATCTCGAACTATCGTCTGGAAGAGCTGGCCCGTGATACAGAAGCGATTCTGCGCTGGAAGGCGCTGGAGAGTCCCGGCGTTCTGGCGGCGGTGAGCGAGCTGCGCCACCGCGCCAGTCTGTTTTTCGATCCGTTTCCCTCGAAGGAAGGCCGTTTCAGCTTCGACAACCGCCAGGAGTTCCTGGAAACCCATCGCGCCGCTTACTCGGCCTTGCTCAATGCTCTGGTTCGGCTGGAAACGGAGCTGAGCCGCCTCAAAGAGCGCCCCGAAGAAATCAACAACTTGGCAAGCCGCGCTGCAGAGCTCCGCCAGGCTTGTGAGATGATGCTGGAGAGCCGAGACCGCAATTATGTGTTTTGGTGGGAACGCCGGGGCCGAGGCATTTTCTTCGAGGCCTCTCCCATCGACGTTTCCGACATTCTGCGCGAGCGGCTGTTCCATACTGCCGAGTGCGTCATCCTGACTTCGGCGACGCTGGCGGTGGGAGGCACGTTTGATTTTTTGAAGCGCCGGCTCGGCGTCGAACACGCCAAGGAAAGGATTTTTGCCTCCCATTTTGATTACTCCAGACAGGCTTTGCTTTACACGCCCCTTCACTTACCCGATCCGCGCCAGCCGGAGTTTTCACTTCAGGCTGCCGAGGAAGTGATCCAGATTCTCAAGGCCACCCGAGGGCGCGCCTTCGTGCTCTTCACCTCCCACCAGCAAATGCGGGAGATTTATGAAATCATCCGCCGCCGCCTGCGATATCCGCTGCTGCTGCAGGGGACGGCGCCGCGCACGGCCCTTCTCGACCGCTTCCGGACGACGCCGAACGCCGTGCTGCTGGCTACCAGCTCCTTCTGGCAGGGCGTGGACGTGCAAGGACAGCAACTGAGCGCAGTGATCATTGACCGCCTGCCGTTCGCCGTTCCCACCGACCCGGTGGTGGCGGCCCGCATCGCGCAGATCAACGCAGACGGTGGCAACGCCTTTGTGGGCTATCAGATTCCCAACGCCGTGATCGCCCTCAAGCAGGGTTTTGGGCGGCTCATCCGCAGCCGCCAGGACCGCGGCCTGCTGGCGATTTTAGACCATCGCCTGGTGAGAAAATTCTACGGAAAGCTGTTTCTCGACAGTTTGCCGGACTACGCCCGCACGACCCGCCTCGAAGACGTGCGGGCTTTCATGCGAGAATGTTAAGGAGCTCTGGTCGGTGAGGGAGCCGGGCCCTCTGCGACCGCGCCGGAAAGGGAGAAGCGACGACACCATACGGAATGTACGAAATTTCTGTCGATTGTTCGTTCTCAGCCGCCCATGCCCTCCGCCATTACCGGGGGAAGTGCGAGCAGGTGCACGGGCATAATTACAAGGTGCGAGTCACCGTCGCCGGCGAGAAGCTGGACGATACGGGCCTGCTCATCGACTTCGCCGACCTGCGGTCGGCCATCACCGGCGTCGCCCGCCGGCTCGATCATCAGTTCTTGAACGAACTCCCGCCTTTTGACCGCGTGAATCCGTCGGCCGAGAACCTGGCCCGCCATTTCTTTGACGAAGTGGCGAAGCAAGTCGGGAACGGGCTACGCCTTTCCCAAGTGACGGTGTGGGAGACGGACGTTTCTTCGGCCACCTACCGCCCCACACGGTAGGCGGGCACGGGCCGCGGCGCGCGAAGGTTTTTGGTTTCTCGACAGCGCCCTTCGCCAGCCGGGAGAGGGACTCGGCTTCCTAGGGCGGCGATGGCCGGCTTTCGGCGGCCGTCGCCTGCCACGTCCAGAAGGCCAGTTCGCGATGGAGATCGGCGGCGTGCTGGTGGGCACAGAGTCCGTCCGCGCACCAATACACGTCGTCGCACCGCCGGCAGCGTGCCAGGCGCTCCCGGTCGCGGACGGTGTCGCAAACGGCGCAGGCTTCGACCCCACTGGCCACCATGGGGTGCGAGGACTGCCGCCAAGGCTCGTCAACTTCCCACACTTCCCGCCTCGGCGTCCGATCCTCTTAGCTGGGCATGAGGACCTCCAACGGTTGTTTGTGCCAACTATCGACCTCCTGAGGGGCGGGTATGAGGCGCAGCCGCAGGATGCCAGCGGCCGGGTCGCAGCCTTCGGACCGGCTTGTTGAAGGCTTTCGTCAAGATTGCCCGGTGAGGCCGACGATGATCTCGGGCCGGCCCGCCAGCGCCAAACCTTCTCGGGAGGGCCGGGCTGCATCCAAATGGCGAGGAGTTGAGTCCGAATATTAAAGCCGGTACAATGCTGGTAACGGGAACGGAGGGTGGACTGGAGGAGGTTTTATGTATCAAACCGTGAGGCTGTGGGGCTTGGCGATGGTGCTGGGCGTGCTGGCGGGCGGGACGGTCGCGCGGGCGCAAACGGGAGGACTAACCGGCAAGGCCATCTTAAAGGATGGCAGCCCATGCGTGAAGTGTCCCATTATCATCGAACGTCAGGAGATCAAAGGGGTCTATAAAACCAAGACGGATAAACACGGGAACTACGTGTACATCGGCTTGCCGCTCGGCCAGTACAAGATTACGCTACAGGACCCGAACGGCAACACGTTGTTCTACATTACGCACCATGTAGGTATGGGCGATCCCACCACGGTGGATTTCGATCTGCCCAAGGAGATGAAGGAGCAGGCCGCCAGCCCACAGGTCCAGCAGCAAATTCAGGAGCAGCAGAAAGAACAAAAGCAGTTTACCGGTTTGAAAGAGCTCTTTGATAAGGGCATGGCGGCCATGCAGCAGAAAAACTATGCGGAAGCCATATCGGATTTCGAGCAGGCGCTGCCGCTCGCCAAAGGCAATAACCAGGCGATCGTCCTCGGTCAGTTGGGCGAGGCCTACGACAAGGCCAAGCAGTACGACCAGGCCCTGGCCACCTATCAGAAGGTCCTGGCAATTGCCCCGAACGATGCCAACACGTATAACCAGATCGGCAACGTGTACGCCGAAATGGGCAAGATTCCCGAAGCCCAGCAAGCGTTCCAGAAGTCGGCGGAATTGAATCCGGCCGGCGCCTCAAAAGCCTATTTCAACCTCGGCGCCATCATGTACAACACGGGGAAGATGGACGAGGCGGCGGCGGCCTTCAAAAAGGCGACGGAGCTCGATCCGAAATACGCCGACGCTTACGCCTTGCTGGGACGTTCGTTGATGGGAAAGCTGACGACTGGCGCAGACGGCAAGGTTATCGCACCCGCTGGCACGGCGGATGCCTGGCAGGAGTACCTGAAGCTGGATCCGAACGGCCCCTATGCGCAGGAAGCCCAGGCTGATTTGCAAATTATTAATGGTAGCGTGCCGACCGAGTTTAAATCGACGAAAAAGAAAAAGAAGAGCTAATCACTGCCTGCCGCCGGCGTGGGGCTCGTGCCGGACAACCGCGCCGGCCTCCTCCCTATGGTTCGCCTGACGCCTCTCGGCTTGGTCGTCTCCTTATCCCTCGCGGCGGCCTCGTTCGCCGCCGACGTGATCACCCAAACCAATGCCGAGGGCAAGACCCTGGTGATCCAGCGCGACTGCATTGTCATTCATCAGGATTCCTCTGCGGTCGTTTACAAGCACTTCGATCTGGCCGAGCGGCGGGTGGTGAAGGTCCGGCTCGAGCAGGGCAGCCTACCCTATGAGGTGGACCTGGGTTCGCCCTCCGAGCGGCGGCAGATTGTGGAGCGGTGGAGGGAATTTGGGTACCGGGTCGTGGTTACGGACCTGACCGGAAAAAGCACGCTGGTCGACGACGCTTACATCGACTTCTACCCGCCCGGAGGTCACGGGTCGCTCCTCGAAGCCCTCCCCGCCCTCACGTCCTTCCCGATCCAGCTCGATGGCGGCGGGGCCGATAGCATCGAGTTTTCAGACATCGCCCGTGTTGATATGTCGGGCGGCAGCTTGAAGATTACGGAGCGGAATGGAAAAGTCGAATCGGGAAAATTTCTGATGCCGACCCGCCTGCCGGCCGAAGCCCGTCTTTTGGGCATCACCGACCACTACGATCCCGCCAGCGATGAAGTGTTTGATTTCTCTCTGCCCCTGACGCGCATTAAGACCATCCAGTTCGAGCCTTAGTCGAGGCCCGGGGGCAGGCTCGCGGCTCACTTCTTCTTCTCATGCGCCCACAGATCGAGCGAGAGGGCGCGGCCGCAAAAGGGGCAGTAGTTCACGCCAAAGTAGTCGTATCCTTGCCGGCCGGCGGCGCGGATGAAGTACTCGGTGTTCACGTCATTCACGATGCGGCCGTCGTCAATGCGGTGTTTGGCTCCGATGTACAGCGCGCCGCGAGCTTCCGCCTCTTGCAATTGGTCGCAACAGTACACGTTAACGCCCCGAATTCCCGCCGAGGGCCTCGGGGCCGGGCGCCTTGAGCGCCCGACGGATGCGCTCGGCGGCGTCGCCCAGCGCCGCCCGGTCCCATGCTTCGCGGCGTGGGGCCAGCGGGTGCGGCTCGTCGCACCCCAGCCCTCCGGTCAGCTTCAGAAAAATGGCCGCCGAGTGCTTGTAGGCCGGCACCGGATCGCGGAATCCAATCCAGCCCAGGTATTGGATCAGATCGCGCAGCTCCAGGTAACCGGCATCGCCGTCGGCCCAGGCTCGATCGCGCGCGGCGAAGAGCTCCGGCGCAAACGTGCTGAGACCCAGCAGATAGTCGCTGCCGAACTCGATCATGTCCGCGGCCAAATCGTTCCCCGTATAGATGACGAACTCGGGCCGGAGGCGATCGCGGAGTTCCAACCTCGCCCATTCCGCGGCGCGATTGAGAGAGGAGTGCTTCAGGCCGCGACACTGGGGCAAATCCATCAGGGTGGCGAGCACCCGCTCGGAGAACCGGCGTCCGTGCAGGCTGAACATTTCGCCGAGTTCGAAGGCCAGGAACGCCTCGGCGGCGCGCGCGATTTCGCGAAAGAACTCGATCAGGGCCTCGTCGTCGAGAGCCGCTGTTGCCGAGGAAGGAAAGATGACTGGCACGCCGCCGGCTCGGGCGATACGCTCGCACTCCCGGGCGTAGGCGAGCGGAACGGGCCGCGCCCCGCCCGTCGGGACGGCCCCGGCGGCGAACCAGTCCCGGCCTTCCACCACTTCCGCCGTCCACTGCAAGACGCGGTCCTTTTCTTCCGGACTGAGCAGGTCAACGTAGCCGGTGTCCATGTTCACGGCCGGCCGCAATCCGGCACCGATTGTGCGGCGAAGGTGACGGCGAAAGCCTCCCTCATCGATCCGGCCCTGCGGGTCGTAAGGGAGCAGGACGGCGCTCACCCCCTGGACGCAGCGGCCGGGCCTCCGCCGGCGATCGTAATCCTCGAGGCGCAGAGTCATCCTCTTGCCGGCACGCTCCTCATCTCCAGTTTGATCTCTCGCAATCGGCCGGCCTCGACCCTCGCTTTGTAGAAAGGATCGAGCGGGTAGCAGCCGGAGATCATGCCGTTGCGGGGAGCGTTCGTGCAGTCGCTGAATGTTCGGCAGATTCTCTTCCGATCCACGGTTCCATGTTCCAGCACGTCGCCCGGCAACTCCGGATAGGCCAGCATCATCCGGCCCAGGCCCACGAAGTCCGCCCAACCCTCGCGAACCACTCCTTGAGCGAAATGCGGCAGATAGTCCTGGAAGTACGACCAGCCGGTTGAGACCACGGCCGTTGCGGGCGATGCGCGCTTCAGTTCGCGCGCCGCCGAAACCAATCGGGCCGCGCCCGCCAGGGGATCTTCCGGCGGCGGGTAAGCGTCGCAGGGAGGGAAGAGCGCCGGCCTTTGCACGTGGGCGCAATAATACGGACTGCCGGCGCTGACGTTGATCAGCCGCACACCCAGCGAATCCAGCCACGCGACCAGCCGTTTCGCTTCCGACAGGTCCGGCCGGCTGGGTTGCGCCGGGTCGACACCGAAGGCCCAGGTGTAAGGGAGCGGTTCCGGCAGCGGGACGGGCCGCCCTTGCCCGGTCTCCGGATCGAGTGCAAAGGGAATTGAATCGTAGGCGCTGAGGCGGACGCCGATCTCCAGACCCGGCGCGGAGTGTCGCACGGCGGCGATACACTCGCTCAGGAAGCGGGTGCGATTTTCGAAACGGCCCCCGTATCGCCCCGGACGGTGGTGAGCGCTCAGGAATTCATGACCCAGGTAGCCGTGGCAATGCTTGAGGTCCACGAAGTCGAAGCCCGTTTCGCGCGCCAGGCGGGCCGCAGCCCCGAAGGAGGCGACTATACGGCTCACGTCCTCGTCCGCCAGGGGCGGGCAGCCGGCCACGGCCGGGAATCTGGCGTCAAGGATCGGATGATGATAGGCGATGACGGGTTCGAGCCGCGCCTTGTCATGCGGGCGGCAAAAACGGCCCGAATGCGTGAGCTGGAGTCCGAAGACGAGATCGTCGCTGGTTCCGAATCGCTGCCGATGGACGCCGACGACCTCGGCGCGCAACGCCTCGAGCGCCGCCGCGGTGCCGGCGTTCAGCACCAACTGGTGCGGGTTGGCGCGCGCCTCCGGCAGGACGGCGATCGCTTCGCCTCCCCAAATGAGCTTGGCGCCGCTCGCCCCAAAACGCCGCCAGCGCCGCCGGGTCAGTTCCGAAGGCCGGCCATCCGGCTCGCCGTCCCACCCTTCCATCGGCTGCACGGCGAAGCGGTTGCCCACCCGCCGCCTCCCGCCCCGCCACGGGATCTCGACCGGCTGGGCCAAGGGAGAATCAGGGGCCGGCAGGATGAGGTCGTCGAAAGGAAAACTCCATCCCAGGCGGAGCAGGTGTTCGGCCAGGGCCCGAGGGGTGCGAAAACCAGCGACGCGGGGATAGGAGGTCACGGACATGGGCACCCGAGCATACCATGAAGTATTTCCCTTGTGGATGTTCCACCGGCTTGACTAG
The DNA here is from genome assembly GCA_902812365.1 of Acidobacteriota bacterium. GTDB lineage: Bacteria > Acidobacteriota > Terriglobia > UBA7540 > UBA7540 > CADDZC01. The sequence goes on from CADDZC010000010.1 coordinate 60,830, forward strand.
ACTGGCGGTTCGCGCGATGCGGGCCCGGCGCGAGCTTCTCGCCCGAAGGCCGGAAGGAGCCGCCTGCCGTCCAACCTATGTCCGCGATTGCCGCCAGCTCTGGAATTCGCGCCGAAGGGCACACCATGATGGCGTGCTTCCTCGGCTGGATGCTCGACGCGTTCGATTTTTTCGCCGTCGTTTTTCTGGTCGATACACTAGCCGCGGCCTTCGGCGTCACCAAGGCGGAGATTATCTGGACCTTAACGGCCACGCTCGGAATGCGCCCGGTGGGCGCGCTGCTGTTCGGCCTGCTGTCCGACCGCTACGGCCGGCGTCTCCCCTTCATGGCCAACGTGCTGTTCTATTCTTTTGTCGAGCTGGCGTGCGGATTCGCGCCCAACTACGCCACCTTTCTGTTTCTGCGCGCCCTTTACGGGATCGGCATGGGCGGAGAGTGGGGCGTGGGGGCGTCGCTTGCCATGGAGACCGTCCCCAAGCGCTGGCGAGGAGTTTTCTCCGGTATCCTCCAGAGCGGCTATCCGGTCGGCTATCTAGTGGCGGCTGTCGCCGCGCGGTTGATCGTCCCGGTCTGGGGGTGGCGCGCTCTGTTCTGGGCGGGAGCCGCTCCCGCCCTACTGGTCGTTTACATTCGCGCCCGCGTGCCGGAATCGGAAGCGTGGCGGCGGCACCGCCCGCCCAATGTCGGCGCCATTCTTCGGACGGCGGGGAGCAGGGGGCGGAGCTTGGCGTATCTCATCGTGCTCATGACGCTCATGATGTTTCTCTCTCACGGCTCCCAGGATCTTTATCCTGACTTCCTCAAGACCGAGCGCCGCTTGGCCTCCGCCACGGTGTCGTACCTGGCCGTGTTGTACAACCTCGGCGCCGTTCTGGGTTCGGTCGTCTTCGGTCACCTCTCCGAGACGTTCGGGCGCCGCCGGGGGATGATCGCCTCTCTCGTTCTTTCCCTGGCGGTGATCCCGCTCTGGGTTTCGGGCGGCTCGGTGGCCAGCCTCGGGGCGGCCGCGTTTCTGATGCAGGCGGGGGTGCAGGGAGCTTGGGGCATCATTCCCGCCCACCTCAACGAACTCTCTCCCGACTCCACGCGCAGCCTGCTGCCGGGCATCGCCTATCAGCTCGGCATCCTTCTCGCCGCCCCCACCAACACTCTCGAATACGCTCTCGGTGGCCTGCTCGGCTACGGACGGGCCATGGCAGCATTCGAGACGGCGGCGATCGTCGGCGCCGCCATGGTGATCGCGTTCGGCGCTGAGCAGCGCGGCAAGGACTTCGTCACGGCGTCCTAACCCTGCCGGCATTCCCACCGTGACGATTTTTTGACAAGTTCGTGATCCCGCCGTGACACCCCAGCCCCCGCCCTCCAGCTATAAGTAGAGGCTCTCGAGGGCGCTTTGGCTGCGACTCGAGCAGAACCCATCGGACTCAGCCACGCGAGGTCATTATGAAACGACGATTGATGTCCGTCGCCTTCGGCTCGACTCTGCTGATCGCACTTGGAACCTTGGCTCTGACGGATGACGACCGCCATGAGCCGATCCTTCCTCCCCCGCCCGCACCGACCCTCTCCGTTTCCACGGTTCCCGCGAACGGAGACCTGAATCCGTACGGCGTTGCTTTCGTCCCCGAGGGCTTCCCTCGGGGCGGGCCGCTCCATCGTGGCGATATTCTCGTCTCGAATTTCAACAACTCCGCCAACCTCCAGGGGACCGGCACGGCGATTGTCGCCATGACTCCGGCCGGCGATCGATCCGTGTTCTTCGAGGGATCGCAGGGGCTTGGGCTGACGACCGCCTTGGGTGTTTTACGTCAGGGATTCGTTCTGGTCGGCAACCTGCCCAGTCCGAGCGGCAGTTGCACGGAAGGACCGGGGGGCGATGAACTCGGCGTTGAGCAGGGCTCGCTGATCGTGTTGGACGAGCGCGGCTCCCCGGTGGCGAACCTCAAAAGCGCCAAGTTCCTCGACGGCCCCTGGGACCTGGCCATGCAGGAAGAGGGAGATCATGCTCGCGTCTTTGTGTCAAATGTGCTGAATGGCACGGTTGCCCGGCTGGATCTCAAATTCGCGCGCCGCGACGACGACGATCACGCGGAGAGCCACACCGTGATCGTAGAGCGGGCCACGCGCATCGCCTCCGGGTACAGCCATCGGTGTGATCCGGCGGCGCTCGTTGTGGGACCGACGGGCTTGGCTTATGACGCCGAAAGGGACATCCTGTACGTCGCGTCCACGGCCGACAATGCCATTTTCGCCGTCCCGCACGCAGCGCGCACGAACCGCGACCACGGCCTGGGGCGATTCGTCTACCAGGACAGCGCCCACCTCCACGGGCCGCTCGGTCTGGCGCTCGCCCCAAACGGCGACCTCATCACTTCGAACGGCGACGCCGTCAATCCGGACCCCAACCAGCCGAGTGAAATCGTCGAGTTCACGCCACAGGGCCAGTTCGTGGCGGAGTTTTCGATCGACCCGGCGCCGGGCTCGGCCTTCGGCATCGCCGTGGCTGCTTCCGACGACGAGATTCGCCTGGCCGCCGTCGATGACGGCGCCAACATGCTCGATGTCTGGACGATCCGCTAGCTTCCTACGGCGTGGAAGGCGTCGACCACTTGCGACTCCTGGGCCTCGAAGACGGTGCGCAGGTCGATCATGACGCACTCCCGCTCCACGCGGACGATCACCGGGGGCGAGTGCCGGCGCAGGCGCTCCGCCAGCCGCTCGGCGCTCCAATGCGCATGAGTGACGGCGATCAGCCGGGTGGGCAAAAACTGGCCGGGCGCCGAGCCCCCGCCGGCCACCGACTCTCCGTCCTCGAGCCTTACCGAAACACCCGGCAAGCGGGCGAGCTGCGCGGCGAGGCGGTCGGCGCGGCGGGCGATCTCCGTCTTGGTGGCGCGGACCATGCGCAGCGCCGGAATCGCATCGAGATCACCCCGCAAATAAAGCCGCACGGTGGCTTCGAGGGCGGCAATGGTCAGCTTGTCCACGCGCAAGGCGCGAAACAGGGGATTCTTGCGGATTTTGGCCAGCAATTCCCGCCGCCCAGTGAGGATTCCCGCCTGTGGGCCCCCCAGCAGCTTGTCACCGCTGAAGGTCACCACGTCGACGCCAGCGGCCAAGCTCCGCCCGACCGGCGCTTCGTCTCCCAAGCCCAACGCCGACAGGTCCGCCAAGCAACCGCTCCCCAGGTCTTCCATCACCACCAGCGCGTGCTCGCGCCCGAGCGCCACCAGTTGTTCGAGGCCGGGCCGTTCGGTAAAGCCCACGATGCGGAAGTTCGAGGGATGGACGCGCAGCAAGGCCCGAGTGCGCGGGTTGATGGCGGCGGCGTAGTCGGCGATACGGGTTCGGTTGGTGGTGCCGACCTCGCGCAGCACGGCTCCGCTCTTGGCGCAGATTTCGGGAATGCGGAACGAGCCGCCGATCTCGATCAGCTCCCCGCGCGAGACCACGACCTCGCCGCCTCCGGCCAAGGTATTCAACGCCAGAAAGACCGCCGCCGCGTTGTTGTTGACCACCAGCGTGGTCTTGGCTCCCAGCAGCTCGGCAAACAGACCCTCCGTGTGGGTGTCGCGCCGGCCTCGTTGGCCGCGCTCCAGGTCGTACTCCAGGTTCGAGTAGCCGAAAGCCACCTCGGTCAGATGCTCCACCGCCGCCGGAGCCAGAGGCGTGCGGCCCAGATTGGTGTGAAGAATCACGCCCGTGGCATTGATCACCGGGCGGAGTGAAAAGGCCGAGGCAGCCTCGGTGGCGGCGGCGATCCGGCGTTCCAGCTCGCTAGCGGAGACTTCTGAGGCCTCGCCGGCCGCGATCTGCCGGCGCAGCTCGTCGAGGACACGACGCGCCGATTTCACCAGCAGCGGGCGGCCGAGGCGTTCTTCAAGCGCCGCCAAGCTGGGGCGCTTCAACAGTTCGTCCACCGAAGGGATTTGGCGGAGCAGAGGGGATGGGTCCGTCGTGGCCGTCGCTGACGCCTTCATGGGGGCCGTCATCGGCTTATTTCACCACATCCCGGGCGGAGGGTCAATGATGTCGCAGCGTCGATCCGTGGACTGCGAAGGCGTTTGGGATGGCCGAATAGAGTTGCGAACGATGGACTTGCAGGCAGTTCCGGATCTGCACCTTCAAGAGCTCGGCCTGGATCGGCTTTTCGAGAAAGCCATAAGCGCCCAGCCGGATGGACTCGAGTTCTTCCGACAAACTCGCCGCGCCGCTGATAATAATACAATCGATCGGCCGCAGCTCGCAGCGCAGCTCCTTCAACAGCTCCAAGCCGTTCATTGGCGACATCTCGAGGTCGGAGATCACCAGATCCGGTCCAAAGAGGGGGATTTTGCTTAAGGCGTCGACTCCGTCGGAAGCCGTCTCCACCTTGTAGCCCCAAGCGCGCAGCAAGGCCGCGATGCCGTCTCGCTGGGCTGCATCATCGTCCACCACCATGACCTTGGCTCGTTCCATATTCCTTTCCCGCCCGCCAATTGTTGAAGCAGCATGGATGCCACTCGCTGTGGATTCCGGCAATTTTCGCCAACCTCTTGAGTTTCCGGCAGATAAGCGACCGCCGGGCGCAGGCTCCATTTCCCCAGCCGTGTAATCCTTTCCGGACGCGGGCAACCTTGGCCGGTAGGACGCGATTTGAGGCCCCGATGAAGGCGTGGCCGGGGTCCGGGGGCTGATCAAAATGGAAGCCTTCGGGCGAGCGCAGGGGAGGCAAAGCTGGTTACGAGCGGGAAATTGGAAAATTTTACGAAAAGCCTTGACAGGGTAGCCAGCGCTGAGGATAAGATCACAGGACTGTGAGCTTCTTGGTGGCTCACTGGCAGTTCTTAGCGTTTTGGGTTCGGACAGCGAAGGGTGGGGTCACCTGAGGAGGGCGACGGATGATGCGGAAAAGGCTTCGTTTGACGCTGTCGTGTCTGCTGGCCGCCGGCTGGGTCATGGTGGCGCTTCCGCGGCAGGCTCGCGGCCAGGTGCTGTACGGATCTGTCACCGGCGTGGTGACGGATGCCACCGGGGCGGTAATCCCGGGAGCCGAGGTCACGATCACGAACGACAGGACGGGTTTCGCGCGCACCGCCACAACCGACTCCGACGGGCGGTATCGCCTGTTAGACTTGCCGGAAGGGACTTACACGATCAGCGTGGCGGCCAAGGGTTTTCAGGCGTTCCGTAAGACCAATGTTACGGTCGTCATCGGCCAGGTCAACGAACAAGACCTGCAACTGGCCGTCGGCGCGACCACCCAGGAAGTCACCGTGCAGGCGTCCGCCGCCGTGCTGCAGACCCAGAAGGCCGATGTTCACACGGAGATCAGCAGTTACGCCATCGAGAACCTCCCGCTCAGCACCTACCGCAATTTCCAGGCTACGGAGTTACTAGCCCCGGGAGTTTTCTCGACCTCGGGCATCGCCAACAGCTACCCCAATTCCATCGCCGATACGCCGGACCGGTCGTTTGAGATTTACTCGAACGGCTTGCCCGGACACGACAACACCACGCGCGTGGACGGCGCCACGAACATCTTTATTTGGCTGCCGGACCACATGCTGATTGTGCCTCCGCAGGAGACGATTCAGGAAGTCAACGTTCAGACTGCCGACTATGACGTCGAGAAGGGCTTGACGGGCGGCGCGGCCGTCGACGTGGTGACCAAGTCGGGCACCAATGAGCTCCATGGCTCCCTTTACGGCTTCCACACCGATAATGCCCTCGATGCCCGTAACTGGTTCAATTACACGGGCAACTCCAAAAATATCATTAACAATGACGGCGCCACCGTCGGCGGCCCGATCAAAAAGGACAAGCTCTTCTATTTCGCCAACTGGGATGAGACGTGGCAACGCCAGAACGAGTCCTTTACCGATTTGCTGCCGCCGGTCGCTTATCGCAACGGAGACTTCAGCTCTGCTCTCGGGCCGCAACTGTTTGGGCCGAACGGCCAGGTGCTGACGGTCTGCACAACCGAAGGGGCGACGGTGCCGTTGCAGGAAGGGATGGTGTTTGATCCGGCCAGCGGTAACCCGACGGACGGCACCGATCGCTGCGTCTTCTCATCGGCCGGCCAGCTCAACGTGATCCCACCCGGCCGTTTGAACTCCGGGGCGCAAAACTACTGGAAATTGCTGGCCGCGCCCAACCTCAACGTGCCCCTTACCCTCACCACTCCCTATAACTACGCGGGAAGCAAGACGGCCCGATTTAACCGTCAAGATTATACGGGCAAGGTCGATTGGAACATGAACGACCGGCACACCGTGTGGGTCAAGTGGACCGGCCAGCTCGCCAACTACCTGGAGCCGTTCGATCTGGGAGCGGCGGGCGGCAACGGCACCGGCACGGCCCATCAGTGGGCCCAGATCGCGACTCTCGGCCATACCTGGACGCTGTCGCCGACCCTCGTCCTGACGGGTCACGTGGGCTTTGACCGCATGTCCGAGCATGCCGAGCCCCCCGGCTACGGCCAGCCGCTCGGCCAGAGTATTCTGGGCATTGCGGGCACAAATACGCCCGCCGGCGATATTCGTTATACCGGCCTTCCCGGAATCTATATTCAGGGCTTCAGTGGCTTGGGCAGCCTCAACTCCTGGGAGCCCGCCCAACGCAATGATTGGACCTTCACGACCTCGCACAACCTCACCTGGGTCAGGGGCGCCCACGAGTTCCGCATGGGGCTGGACGCAGCGCACAACCACTTGAATGCTTTTCAGCCGGAAATCTTCTGTTGCCCGCGCGGCGCCGTCTATGATTACTACGGCGGAACTTCCATTAATCTGCCGGCGAATCCGGCCACCCCGGACAACGGCAACTTCCTGCCGCTGTTTACCGCCGGGGGCGCTTCGGCCGGCACGGGTTACGCTCCCTTCCTGCAGAACTCCACGGCGCTTTTCGACATGGGCTACATTTCCGAAGCCCAGAACGACGAGCAGTACATTAAGTCCACCGGAAAAGACTGGCAGTGGGGTTTGTACTTCGGCGATCGGTGGAAGGTTACCCCCAAGCTGACGGCCGACCTCGGCATCCGCTGGGAGTATTTCCCCTTAATTACCCGCGATGGCATCGATAAGGATGAGCTGTACGTGCCGGCCACCAACACGCTCCTGTTCGGGGGACTGGGGGGAAACCCGCCCCACCTGGGGATCACCACCAGCAAGAAGCTGTTCACGCCGCGCATTGGCTTGGCCTATGAGATGAACGAGAAGACCGTACTTCGCGCCGGCTTCGGTATCTCCAATGACACCACGCCGCTCGAACGCCCACTGCGCGGTTTCTTCCCGCTGGCTATTGGCGCCGATAACTTTGTCCCGAGCAGCCACGTCAGCGGATTCCTGCCCTATGACACTTTTGCCCAAGGCGTTCCGGTGATCCAGCCCGTCGATCTTTCGAGCGGCCGGATTAACCCGCCGACCAACGTTACGGTGGGCACGCTCGGCCCGGGCCGGTTCAACCGCGGCTACGTTGAGTCCTGGAACTTCTTTGTGGAACGCCAACTGCCCGGACAGGTGCTCTTCAACATCGGCTATGTCGGCAACCACTACGTCCATGAGTTCAACGGTCGGGACCTCAATGCGGCTCCCCTTTACGCGGGCAGCGTGGGTCAGCCTCTGGCGGTGTTCGGACGCTTCATTCCCACTTATCAGTTCGCGGGCTACCTCGACTCCCATTACAATTCCCTCCAGGTGTCGGTGAGCCGGAAGACCTCTCATGGACTGTTCTTGCAGGGGGCGTACACATACTCGAAGGCCATGAGCTACGTGGACGACAATACCTGGGAGAATGGCCTGCGGTTTAACTGCCCCCCCTCCCCGGCCATGCCGCAAGGTTGCCAGCCGTTGAACTACTCGCCCGCCGGTTTCGATCACACCCACATCTTCAAGCTGGCTTATGTGTATGATCTGCCTTTCGGCGCCGGGAAGAAGTGGGCGAGCGGAAACAACGTGGCCAATGCCATCGTGGGCGGATGGCAGTTCAGCGGCATCTTTACGGCCTTCACCGGCGATCCTTTGCAGATCGGCCAGAATGTCGGCAACCTCAACACCCCGGGTACTCCGCAGGTCCCGATTTTCGTCGGACCGGTGCAGTACCTTCATGGGCAGACCCAGAACGGCTTCCCGCGCTGGTTTAACCCGACGGCCTTTGTTCCCAACACCTCCACGACGAACATTGGCAACATCCCGCGCCGTCTGTCCTGGTTGCGGGGACCGGGCCTATGGCAGTTGGATTCCAACCTGGCGCGCCACTTCAGGATCAGCGAGCGGCTGGACTTGGAGTTCCGCGCCGAGGCGGAGAACCTCTTCAACGTGCATCACTTTAGCGATCCGGGCACGTTTTGTACCGACGTCAACGGCGTCTGCGGGGGAAGTTTCGGGCGCCTGACCTCGGCTTACGGCCAGCGGTTGATTCAACTGGGGGCGTTTCTGCGATTCTGAAGGTTGTATCAGGGCGCGAGTCTGCAGTGGCGCCGCCCGAGAGTTCGGCGGTAGCTGTGGCTCGGGGACGGCCAAGAATCGTAATCAGCGGGCACTGTAAGGGTGCCCGCTTTTTTTTTTTGCGCTACTCCAGGCCGTGGCTCGTCCATCACACCGCCACCCTGCCAGTTTCGCGTTCGTTCTCACGCCGTCATACGCTCGAGCCGGCCGTTCGGCGGGAAGGTTTTGGGGTTGCCGCCGCTCGAGCGCCGTGCTAAGAGTTGCGGAGGGGGAAGCGATGAAGTTCTGCCGCCGCGTGACGACAACCTGGGTGGCGGCGGCGCTGTTGGGGGGCGTCGCGGCACCGTCGCAGGACCTGACGCAGCAATCGCGCCGCGCCAAGGAATTGATGGCCGAAGGCCAATTCAACGAGGCGGTTCCCATCTATCGCCAACTGGTTCGCGCGCTTCCGAACAACCCGGGTCTCCTCACCAACCTCGGCTTGGCGCTGGACATGGCCGGCCACAAGCGGGAGGCCGTGCGAGAGTACCAGGCGGCGCTGAAGCTTTCTCCTCACGATTATCCCGCACTGCTGTTTCTGGGGACAGCGTACCTGGATCTGGGCAAGCCGGCGGAGGCCCTGCCGCCGATCGCCAGGGCTCTCAAGGTGGAGCCGGAGAGCCTTGACGCTCAGGAAGCGATGGCCGAGGCGCTGCTCGGCCTGGGCCGGCTGGAGGATGCGGTTCATCGCTTCGAGCGCCTGGCCCAGGCGGACCCGAGCAGCCCCCGGGTCTGGTACGGACTGGGTCTCGGCTACGACGGCCTGGCGCAAAAGAACTTCGACCAGCTGGCGGCGGCGGCCCCCGGCTCGGCCTATTGGCTTCGCCTGGTGGCCGATTCCCGATTGGAGAGAAAACAGTATTACGCCGCCTTTTATTTCTACCGCCAGGCGCTCGCGCGCATGCCCTCGATGCGCGGCGTGCACGCCGCCCTGGCGGAAATTTATCGCCGCACCGGGCACGCGGACTGGGCGGCGGTCGAAGAGCAGAAGGAACGGCGGTTGCCGGCTCCTGACTGCCGTCTCGAACCACTGGAGTGCGCGTTTCAGAAGGGCGACTGGGCCAGCATCCTCAAGCCGGCCGAGCCAGGAAACGCTGCGGCCTGCTACTGGAAGACCCGCGCTTACACCCAGCTCGCGCTCAATGCTTATCGCCGCTTGGGCGAACTCCCTCCTTCCATGGAAGCTTACCAGTTGCGGGCCAAAATCGACTCAGCGCGACGGCAATACGCTCAATCGGCGGAAGATTGGCGGCGGGCTCTGCAGTTGTCTCCGAACAACCCCTACGTTGAGAAGGAGCTCGCCGTGGCTTTGTACCAAACCGGCGACCTGAAGACCGCGCAAAAACTCTTTGCCCAGCTTCTCGCGAGCGACCCGACCGCGCCGGACCTGAACTTTTACTTCGGCCAGACCTTGCTCAGCTCGCAACATCCGGCCGACGCCATTCCTTACCTCGAACGGGCCGCGCAGCGCGATCCCGGGTGGCTGTCGGCCGAGCGTTCGCTGGGGCTGGCCTACCTCGAGATGGGCGAGGCCGAAAAATCCATTCCTTACCTCGAGCGAGCCTTGTCTCTGGACGAGGATGGAAGCCTGCACTACCAGTTAGCTCGGGCGTACCAGGCGCGCGGCAACCGCGAGCGGGCGAGCGCCTTGATCCGCCAGTACCGGCAGATGCAGGAGGCTCAGCAGGCTGCGAACCAAACCGTGGAAAAGGCGGTGACGATTACTCCGCCGGACGCCGGCCCCTAGGCCGCGGCGCCGGGCTCCCGGACTGCGGGTCCCGACTGCCGCCCGAGGCCGGCCGATCGGGCTCGCGCACCACGAGCCGTTGGTCGGCCGATACGTCCCGCAGCGTTTGGACGGTGCCGCTCGGCCAATGGATTTCAATCTCCTCCACCTTCGCGGTTTTGCCCAAGCCGAAATGCACGCCGAAGTGGCTGGAGGAAGCGTACCCCACCGCCGAGGTCATGTGATTCCATTGACGGCCGATGCGCACGCGGGCGCCGATGCCGTCTCGATTGCTGTGCGTGCCGACCAGCTTGAGAACGATCCAGTGGTTCGATCCCGGGCTGATGTTCTGCCACAGCTCGGCAGGGTCGCCCAGGGCAGCCGTGACGACGTCGATGCGGCCGTCGTTGTCAAAGTCGGCGAAGGCGCAGCCGCGATGGGCTCGCGGCGTCTGAAAATCCGCGCCCGCCTGCTCGGAGACGTCCCAAAACGTTCCGTCGCCTAAATTCGCAAAGATGCTGTTGGGCTGCCGATAGCGGGCGGCGGCGAACTGCTCAACGTTGTCGTCGGCGTGGGAGTTGGCGGTGAAGAGGTCTTTCCAGCCGTCATTGTTGAGGTCGAAGAGTCCGTTGCCCCAACCGGCGCGGGCGGCCGAAAGAGCGGCCAGGCGGCTGCGGAACGTCGCGTCCTCAAACAGACCGCCGCCCAGGTTGCGAAACAGGGGAAACGTCTCGTTGTTGAGGTCGGTGACAACGATATCGGGCCGGCCGTCATTATCATAATCGCGGAAGTCGGCGCCCATGCTCGACACCGGCTGCCCGGCGTTGAGCAGGGCCACGCCGGCGGCGACGCCCACCTCCTCAAAAGTTCCGTCGCCGCGGTTGCGAAACAGGAAGTTGGGCTGGTTGTCGTTGGTGACGAAGACATCGAGGAAACCGTCGCTATCGTAGTCGGCGAAGGCCACGGCCATCCCGCGTCCCAGGTGCTGGGACAGGCCGGAGGTCTCCGATACGTCCTCGAAAGTTCCGTCGCCGCGATTGCGGTAGAGGGTGTTGGTGAGCCCTTCAAAATACATGGGGTGGCAATAGACGCGAAGCTGGCGCGAGGGGTCGCCGCAGAAGCGGTTGTTGGCGATTGACCACCGGGCGTAGTGGACGATGAACAGATCGAGCCAGCCGTCGTTGTTGTAATCGAACCAGCCGCCGCCGACGGCCCACGCGCCGCTTTTGATGCCCGCCTTTTCGGTGACATCTTCAAAGCGGCCGTTGCCCAGGTTGCGGTACAGGAAGTTGCGATTGACCCCCGCGACGAACAGGTCCACATAGCCGTCGTTGTCGTAGTCGGCGGCAGCGGCTCCCATCGAGTAGCCTTCGCCGGCCACGCCGGCTTCCGCCGTCACGTCGGTAAAGCGCAGGTGGCCGTCATTGCGAAACAGTCGGTTCCAGAACTTTGGGGATTCTTTCTGTAGCGAGGGCAGGGCGGCACCGTTGGCAAAGAAAATGTCGGTATAGCCGTCGTTGTTGTAGTCAAAAGCCGCGACGCCGCCCGTCATGGTCTCGATCAGATGTTTGTCGGGCGTGGGATTATTCTCCACTCGAAAGTCGAGCCCGGCCGAGGCGGCGACGTTGCGAAAGCGGATGGGGGCGAGCGCGGCGGCGCGCTGGGCTCCGGGAATCGGTTCGCGGCCGGCCTGGAGGAGGCGGGGCGGGGAAAGCCACAGCGGGCAGCCGAGCAGGAATCGGCGCACAAGGTCGCGACGCGAGATCATCCTTTCATTGATAGGTCAAGGGGCGGCGGGAAGTCAACGCCGCCTGGCCCGGCGCTTGTTCACTACTAATAAACCGTTCCCATGCGGTTAACGATCGCCCGGAGCCGTTGACATCATCGCCCGGTTTCGGGAAGATTAGCCGATATGAATCGGGGCAGGGAGGGGGCAGCGCCGGCGCCGGTTTGCCGCTTGGTTGTACGGCAACAGGAGGCGCTGATGGATGTGTTGCAGTTTGTGCTGGAGGGCGTCGAAGTGGGCCAGCAGGTCGTGGCGCTCGCCGGCCCCAATTGCCTCAAGCACCTCGCCGGTACTTTAACCGAGCACGGCCTGCGCCTGGAGGCCCTGCTGCGCAGCGGGCGCCTGGTGTTTCTCACCGCCCCCGACTGCATCGAGCAACTCTCCAAGCTGGACGATCCCCTGCAGCGAGGACCCGTCCGCTGCACGGCGCCCGTGACCCGCTGGGTTTCCGACTGGACCTGGGGATATGACAACGGCATGCCGGCGGCCGAGCTGCTGGAATACCAGCGGCGCGTCCACGAATTTGTGTGGTCCATCGGCGGGCTTTCGCTGTGTACCGTTCATTGCCAGAAGCTGGCCCGCGGATCGCTTCTGGCCGTTGTTGCCGGCCATCGCCGCGTGGCTCGCCAGCCGGCCGGACACGCTTAGCCGGCTCCCCGCTGGCGACCTTCGTTTTGGCGAAAGCTTCGCTTCCCCGGCCCCGCACCTTGACGCGGTTCCGCCCCGCTCGATACAATACAAGCTGCGTTTTTGGCCTTCGAACGCCAGCACGCGACGCGCATGGCCCTCCGTCTTTACAACACCCTGTCGGGACAGGTTGAGGAATTCGCGCCCCTCGAGGGCAACCGAGTTCGCATATACACCTGCGGCCCCACCGTGTACGATTACGGCCACATCGGCAATTACCGCACGTTCGTTTTTCAGGATGTTTTGCGCCGCTATCTCCGCTATCGGGGTTACGAAGTCGTGCAGGTGATGAACGTGACCGACGTGGACGACAAGACGATCCGCAACGCGAAGGCGGCCGGAATGCCCCTGCGCGCCTACACGGATCAGTTCATCCAAGCCTTCAAAATTGATCGGGAATTGCTCAACCTCGAGCCGGTTGAACATTTCGTTCGCGCGACCGATCACATTGACGACATGGTCCAGATGATCCAGACGCTCGAAGCGAAAGGCTTCGCTTACCGGAGCGAGGGTTCGGTTTACTTCCGCGTGCGGGCTTTCCCGGACTACGGGAAGCTCTCCAAGATCAACCTGGCGGGCAACCGGCCCGGGGGGAGCGAGCGCGTGGACGCCGACGAGTACGAAAAAGCCGATGCGCGGGACTTTGTGCTGTGGAAGGCGGCGCGCGAAGGCGAGGATTTTTGGGAATCCCCGCTCGGCCCCGGGCGGCCGGGCTGGCACATTGAATGCTCGGCGATGTCGATGAAGTACCTCGGCGTGCCCTTCGATGTTCACTCCGGCGGCACCGATCTGATCTTCCCTCATCATGAAAACGAGATCGCGCAGAGCGAGGCCGCGACGGGCAAGCCTTTCGCCCGCTTCTGGCTGCACGCCGAGCATCTCATCGTGAACGGCCAGAAGATGTCCAAATCGCTCGGCAACTTCTATACCTTGCGCGACCTGATCGGTCGCGGCTACAGGCCGACGGCCGTCCGCTACCTGCTGGCCTCGGTGCCGCATCGCAAGCCCTTGAACTTCACCTTTGAAGGACTTTTGCAGGCCCAGAGATCACTCGAACGGCTGCGCAATTTCCGCTCCCGGCTGACCATGGAGATATTTCCGGCCGGGCACAACCCGGTCTTCGAAACGCGGGCCTCGCAGGCCCGCCAGGCCTTGGAAGACGCCCTCGACGATAACCTTAACACCGCTGAGGCTCTCGCCGCCCTGTTCGACCTGGTGCACGACGGCAACGCCGCCATGGATCGCGGCGAGTTCCGCGAGGGCGAGCGCGCCGAGGTTCTGGATGTGCTCGAACGCTGGGACCGCATCTTCGCCATGCTCGACGACGCCGATCATGCCAAGCTCCTCCGTTTTGGCCTGGCGGCGCCGGCCGGCCCCCAGGGGGCGGGGGAGGACGGCGGCGGGGTGCTGGTGGCAGCGCTCAGCGACGAAGAGATTGAGCAACGGATCGCAGCCCGCAATTCCGCGCGCGCCCGCCGGGATTTTGCTCGCGCCGACCAGATTCGGGAGGAGCTGGCCCGAGCCGGCGTCATTTTGGAAGACACCAAGGCCGGTACCCGGTGGAAAAGGAAGTGACGATGCTTCTTAAGGGCGGCGAGCGCAGTTCCGCGCGAGCCGGGCGGCGGGCGCCGAGCGCGGGTGCCAAGGTGGCCGCCGGGTTTCAGACCGTGCCTCTTCGAGCTCGCCCCCATCTGTTCGCCGGAGATTGAGCTCTCCTCGGTTTTCCGGCTCCGTCCCGGGGCCGGGCGCCGGCGGCGAGGTCGCGCTCGCGCCATACCCCACACCGAGGAGAGGGATCATGAACGAGAGATTGCCCAGGATTAAAACTGCGCTACCCGGCCCCGAAGCCCAGAAGGTTCTCGCCCTCGACCGGCAGTACGTGTCGCCCTCCTACACCCGGGATTATCCCTTGGTGGCCGAGCGCGGTCGCGGCATGATCGTCGAAGACGTCGACGGCAACACGTTCCTCGATTTCGCCGCCGGCATCGCCGTCGTGTCCACCGGGCACTGCCATCCGGACGTGTCGCGGGCGATTCAGCAGCAGGCGGAGACCTTGATCCACATGTCGGGCACGGACTTCTATTATCCGCTGCTGGCCCGGCTGGCCGAGAAGATGGCCCAGATCACTCCCGGCGCCTTTCCGAAAAAGGTGGTGTTCGGCAACTCCGGCACGGAGGCCATCGAGGCGGCCGTCAAGATCGCCCGCTACTACACCCGGCGCCAGCGACTCATCGCCTTTTTTAACAGCTTCCACGGGCGCACCTGCGGATCCCTCTCCCTCACCGCCAGCAAGGCGGCGCAGCGCCGCGGTTTCGGGCCGTTGCTGGCCGGAGTCCATCACGCGCCGTATCCCAACCCATACCGCTGTCCAATGGGCGACGCGCCGGGGGGTTGCGACGGCGCCTGTGGCTGCCGGGATTACATCGAGCAGCGGCTCTTTCGCACCGTGGCCCCGCCCGAGGAGGTGGCGGCGATCATTGTCGAGCCCATCCAGGGCGAGGGCGGGTACGTCGTGCCCCCGCCGGGCTTCCTCGCCCGGCTGCGTGAGATTGCCGACCGGTACGGCATCGTGCTGATTTTCGACGAAGTTCAGTGCGGCATGGGGCGGACGGGCAAGATGTGGGCTTCGGATCATTGGGGCGTCGCGCCCGACATCGTGTGCGTGGCCAAGGGAATCGCCAGCGGGCTGCCGCTCGGCGTCACGGTGGCCCGAGCCGATCTGATGAACTGGGGGCCGGGCGCTCATGCCTCAACCTTTGGCGGCAACCCGGTCTGCTGCGCGGCGGCGCTCGAAACCATCCGCTTGCTCGAGGAAAAATACATTGCCAACGCCGCTCGCGTGGGCGAGTATCTGCTGGCCCGGCTGGCGGAGTGGCCGGCGCGGCATCGCCTGGTGGGCGACGTCCGCGGCAAGGGTTTGATGATCGGCATCGAGCTGGTCCGCAGTCAGCGCACCCGCGAGCCGAACCCGGAGGCGCGTCAGCGCGTGATCGAACGCGCATTCCACCAGGGGCTCCTGGTGCTCGGCTGCGGCGACAGCACGATCCGCCTGATGCCGCCCCTGATCGTCGAACCGGACCAGGCGGATTTCGCGCTCGAGGTGCTCGAACGGTGCGTCAGCGAAGCGGAGAACTGATCCTTGGGCGCGGACCGGAGGTCGGCCGAGCCGTCCCGGGTCCTCGATGGCCGAGACCGGCGGGGCGCCGATGAGTCTGCTGGCCCGGCTCGTCTATCGCACCCTGGTATGGAAGGAGCGGGAGAGGGCTCGGCTGATGAAAGCAGGACGCCTTCCGCCTGCGGCGGAGGGCCAGCGCCCCGCGCCCCACCTCGACACGGGCAAGCGCGGCGAGAATCTGGCCTATTGGTATCTGCGCCAGGCGGGGTATACCATTGTCGCTCGGAATTTGCGGCTCGCTCCTGATGCGGGCGAGCTCGACCTGGTCGGTTGGGACGGGCCGGTGCTGGCGTTTATCGAGGTCAAGACGCGGACGGGCGACGCCGCGGGGCCGCCGGAACTGGCGGTCTCGGAAAATCAGCGGCGGCGAATCCGGCGGGCGGCTCGGCTTTACTTGCGGCGGATGCGGCGCCAGAATGTCACTTACCGCTTCGATATCGCCAGCGTGACGTGGCAGGAAGAGCGGGGGCTGGGCGTGCGGCTGGTCAAGGACGCCTATAAGATCAAGTAAGTGGAGGCAAGCCGGCGGAGGATTCCCAGGAAGGCTGGACGCGCGGACCATCCGCGGCTTGAAGAGAGAGGAGGAAGAAATTGCCCGAACTAAGGAAAGACCCGATCACGGGCCGGTGGGTCATCATTGCGACGGACCGGGCCAAACGCCCGGTGGATTTCGTGCGCGAAAAGGTGGAAATCCGCGGCTCGGGATTCTGCCCTTTTTGTTACGGCAACGAATCGAAAACCCCGCCTGAAATTCAGGCCTATCGCCCCGACGGCAGCCCGAAAGACAGTCCCGGCTGGTCACTGCGCGTGGTGCCCAACAAATTCCCGGCGCTCGGCATTGAGGGCACTCTCAACCGCCAGGGCGAAGGACTGTATGACAAAATGAACGGTATCGGCGCCCACGAGGTCATCATCGAGACCCCGGATCATAAAGCCACGATGGCCACCATGCCGGTGAGCCAGGTGGAATCGGTTCTCTGGGCCTACCGCGACCGCATCATCGATCTGAA
Source organism: Acidobacteriota bacterium (assembly GCA_902812365.1). GTDB lineage: Bacteria > Acidobacteriota > Terriglobia > UBA7540 > UBA7540 > CADDZC01. The sequence goes on from CADDZC010000010.1 coordinate 77,680, forward strand.
GAAGGACCGCCGTTTCCGCTATATCCTGATCTTCAAAAATCATGGCGAGGCCGCCGGCGCTTCCTTGGAACATACGCATTCGCAGTTGATTGCCCTGCCCGTCATCCCCAAGCGCGTCCAGGAAGAGCTGGACGGCTCGCGCGAGTATTACCATTACAAGGAGCGCTGCATCTTTTGCGACATTATCCGCCAAGAACAGGACAGCGGCGTGCGGGTGATCGCGGAAAACGAAGACTTCATCAGCCTGTCGCCGTTCGCGCCGCGCTTCCCGTTTGAAATGTGGATCACCCCCAAAGTCCATCAGTCGGCCTTTGTGGAATCGTCCAAGACCGAGTTCGAGCGCCTGGCCTTCATGCTGAAGGATATGCTCCAGCGGCTCGACAAGACTCTGGACCGTCCCGCCTATAATTTTGTGGTGCACACGTCTCCGGTGCCCGAAAATGCTCACGATTACTACCACTGGCACATCGAGATCATGCCCAAACTGACCAAACTGGCGGGATTCGAATGGGGTACGGGGTTCTACATCAACCCCACGCCTCCGGAAGAGGCGGCGAAATTCCTGCGCGAGGCGGCCATCCCGGCGCCGGTGCCCGTCCCCGCGTAGCCCGCGCGCCAGCGACGCCGTTAGGGCGGCAGGGCTTTAGACCCCGGCTTCCACCTCGGCCCGGGGAGCCAACTGCTCCCCCAGGGGCTCCGCTCAACAGTACCAGGGTTCGGTCAAGTAAGGGATGGCAGCGCGATCGACTCGAACGGGTTCACCGCGGATGCCGGGCAGCGGGGCCTCGGAGCGGGCCTGGGCAAGCCGCGCGACCTGCCGGAAAATTTCCCGTCGGGATTCGCCCGCCCTCTGGGCGCGCGCCACCAGCCTCCCGACCTCTGCCGCCAGATCGTCCAGCCGGGGATCGGGGTGTCTCCACGGATAGACGAGTTGCGCGGCGTCGAAGGGGCCGGCCAGCCGGCGCACGTCGTCGAGCTCGAGCAGGCGGGAGCCGGCCGGAATAAGCAGCCGGATGGCCAGTTGCACCGGGGCTACGCAGTCGACGAGCTCAAGGTCTTGCAGGCAGCGGAGGAGCTCGACGTAACCTTCGAGCGTCGTCCAGGGGGTAAAGGGCACAAACGTGGGCGACAGTACCAGACCCAGGCGGCGAAACAGCTCGACGACGCGAACGAAATCAGCCGCCGTGTGGCCCTTATCGAGTCGCCGCAAGATGGTGTCATCCACAGCTTCGACGGCACTGGTCACGAACAGGCACCCGGTCTCCCGCAGCGTCGCCAGGTGCTCGGCGTGCTCGAGCAGGTGCTCGATTTTGATGGTGACGTCGTAGGTGAGCCGGGGGAATTCGGCGTGGACCGCCGTCACTAGCCGCAGCGCGTGGCCGATGCCGTTGAAGAAATCCGGGTCGCCGAAGGTGATGTGCCCGGCTCCGGCGGCCACCTGCTGGCGGATGTCCGCCAGCACAACTTCGGCCTGAACGACCCGGAAGACGCCGCCGTAAACTGGGACGATCGGACAATGGCGACAGCGGTGCTTGCATCCCCGGCTGGCCTCCGTATAGCCCACCGTCGTTCGTTGCCCGGCCGGGTGATTCAGGCGGGCGTAATGCTCGAGCGGCGGCAATCCGCTTCGTGCGGGGACCAGGAATCGCTGGCGCGCCAGCGATACCACCGGCTCGAAACGCGGCTCCCCGCCCGCCTCTCCGCTGCGGAGGCGCTCGACGGCGCGCACCAGACCTTCCTCGAATTCTCCCCCGACGATGATTTCCGCCCCCAGGCCGCGCAGGTAAGCTTCGTTGACGGGAGCGTATAGGCCGTAAAATCCAAGGTGGGCTTCCGGGTTCAGCCGGCGGAGGCGCGGTAACAGCTCGAGTGCCAGCCGCGTCGCCGTGTGCATGGGCACGTAGAGCCCGATGAAATCCGCTTCGCGGATGGTGGCTTCTTCGAGGGGCTGACACGAAAGATCCAGGCAGCGGACCCGAGCCCCGGCTCTTTCGAGCCAAGCCGCCGGCGAAGCCAGTCCGAAGGGTTGGCGCCCCAACTCGTAGGTAGAAATCAGCACGACGTTAAAAGGGCGGTTTCCCTGGCACACGGCTGAGTTCATGACGTCCTGGATGATCCCTTGTCATGGTAACAGACTTGGCAGCGCGAGGGATAAATAAGGCGGCTGGGGTCCGCTGCGAGCCGAGAGGTGGTGCGCTCTTGCCGGGGCGCGAACTGCGGCGGATATCTGCTTTGTTTTCTGTGTGTTAGATGAATTAACGGGCGCAGGTGCCTCCCCCCGGACCCCGCCGCCGAATCGATGAGGAGCCGTTTGGCCTTAGGATGCCCCGGGATCGTTTTCTTCGAACGTCATGCTACCCTAGGCCGTACCGAAGCGTGTACACGCCTTTGAAGTGGTGTTACACGCATTGGCTGGGCCGCTCGCCCCGCGGGGAGGACCCAGCCGAGTCCCTTTTGGGCCCCTTGGGGCAGAAATGGCCCGGAACAGGGCATTTTTGCCAACTGGCGTGTGGGACTCTGATGCTTTCAATATCCAGCCTCAACCCCTCGCGATGAGCGAACCGCGCCTAGGCGGGGCGCGGAGTGGCCGGCGGCAGGTTTGGTGGCATCCTTAAACCCGGTCCTGGCCGTCGGGCAGCGGAACCGGACCGTGCGGCGAGACGGGGTCGCCTCCGGCCGCGCCGAGGCCCGCCGGAACCTGGGGGGTGGCGCGCGCCACGGTAAAGACCACCACCCGCGCGGCTTGAGCCCGCTTCAGGACGCCCGCGCAGGCGGAGGCGGTGGCCCCGGTGGTCATGACGTCATCCACCAGCAACACGGCGCGGCCGCGCAGGCGGTCGCCCGCTTCCACTCCGAAGGCGCCGCGAACGTTCTCCAACCGCTTTTCGAAACTTAATCCGCTCTGGGTTTGGGTGGCGCGAAGCCGCCGCAGGCATCCTGTCTCGAGCTGCGGGAGGTGTTGCCGCTGGGCGCATCGAAGCGCGGCGAGGAAGCTGCGGCACAGGATTTCCGCTTGATTGAAGCCACGCTCCCGCTCCCGCGCCGGGTGCAGGGGCACGGGCACCACGATGGCCGGGCGGTCGGATTCGGCGACGGCGGGCGAGTCCCAAAGCGACGCGAGAAGCGCTCCCAATCGCCGTCCCCAGCTCTCGCGGCCATGAAACTTCAACTGCAAGATGGCGGCTCGCAGCGGCCCCGCGTAAAGGCCGTAGCTGCGCGCCCAATCAAAATCATAATGTCCGTGGCGGCACGCGAAACACCGCGTCGGGGCCTCACCCGCTGCGGCCGGCAGCGGAAGGCCACAGCCGGGGCACGCGCTTCCCTCCCAGGGTGCCATAGCTCGCCAGCATGCGGAACACACCCCGCCGCGCGAGACGTCATCATGCTCATGGCAGAGCGCACAGGTGGACGGGAAGATGACCGAGAAGAGACTGGCGACCAGCTCTCGGGAGAGCGCTCGCAAGGGAAACGAGCCGGGCGTAGCGGACCGCAAGGCGACCCTTACCTAATCCAGGGCTAGGACTTCAGGCCGAAATTGGATGTCTCGAAACGGGGAATCCATCGGGTGCTCCGTCCCAAAGCCGGCCTCCGACTGAGCGCTTCGGCCGCCGTCCAAGCCTGCCCCGGCCGCCGCTCACAACAGTCCCTGGTCTTGCTTTTCTTGGCACTCGATGCAATGGCGCGCCCAGGGCACGGCTTCCAGGCGCTTCACCTGCACTTCCTCGTGGCAGGCGAGGCAAAATCCGTACGTGCCGGTCTTGATGCGCTCCAGAGCTTCGTTGACGAGCTGGAGCAATTGGCGGTTATCGTGGCTCTGGTGGAACAGGAATTCCTTGGTGTAGGCATTGGCCGCCTTATCGGCAATATCTTGGGTTGCTTCCTCGTCGGCTTGACGTCCGTCTTGTTCCGATTTCGAGACCAGCCGCACCAGCTCTTCTTGTTTCTCGAGCAGCTTCTTTCGGTAGGTTTCCAGCCGCTTCTTGTCCATAGGCGTTCGGGTCGGGTTGAGCGGTTTAGCTTGGCAGAAATTACTTATCTTATCGCCAACAAGCGGAAATGTCAAGGCGGTCCGGCGTTTGGGTGATGTCAGGCTTGTGTAAAAGGGCGGAGGGTACGGTTCCGGCATTGGTGCTGCTCGTTGTAACCATGGAAGATGGCATAGATGATCCGGTCCACGCTTTCCACGTTCACGAACGAGACCATCGGCCGAGTTCTTCGGCGCACCTCGACAAAACAGCGCTCGATCACGT
>CADDZC010000011.1 GCA_902812365.1 Acidobacteriota bacterium
CCCCGGCCCCGGCCCCTGAATTGACGGGGCCGCTCACCGTGCGCACCACGCCCGGCGGGGCCCAGGTTTACGTGGACGGACAGTTAAAGGGAATGACGAACGCGGGCGGCAGCCTCGAAATTCCGCCCCTCGCGCCGGGCGAGCACCAACTGCGCGTCGTGCTCGGCGGATACGGCAGCCGCGAGGAGAAACTGACGCTTCTGTCGGGCCAATCGGCTTCCATCTCGTTCGGCCTTCAGGCGGTCGCGCCGCCGGCGGTGATGAAGCCCGTCAGATTTGCCGTGGCCCACAAGCATACGTTCGGCTTCTGCCATGGCACGCTGACGATCGGCGCCGGACGCGTCTCATTCCGCTCCGACAATCCCAAGCACTCGTTTGACGTGCCGGTGAGCGAGATCAAACAGTGGGGGTCGGTCAAGATCGGAGCGGATTTCTACCTCACGCTCGCCAACAACAAGACTTACTACTTCACCTCCGAGTCCACCTCCGCCGTCCTCCAGGCTCTTCAACAAGCCATGAGTTCCCACTGATGGCGCCGGCTTGACTTGCTAGCTCCCGCCCCACCATACTGGTAGTCGGAGTGACGGTTCCCCGTTCCTGGCCCGCCCGCTGGATGGCGCGGGAAGCTCTCTGCGGCCGCTGGAGACGCCATGCTGGATGCTAATCCCAACCGAGCGCTGCTGACCGACCTCTACGAATTGACGATGGCGGCGGGTTACTTTGAGCATCGCATCGATTGCAACGCCACTTTCGAGCTCTTTGTCCGCCAGTTGCCGCCCGAGCGTGCCTACCTGGTGGCGGCGGGTCTCGATTCGGTGCTGGGCTACCTGGAGAATCTCCGCTTTACGGACGAGGACATTCGGTTCCTGCGCGGCTTGCCGCATTTCCGAACGGTCTCGGACGGCTTCTTTGATTACCTGCGCCACTTCCGTTTTAGCGGCGACGTGAACGCCGTGCCCGAGGGCACTCTGATTTTCGGGGGCGAACCGATCCTGCAGGTGACGGCTCCGGTGGCCGAAGCGCAGATCGTCGAGACCTATCTGCTGGCCGCCATTAATTACGAAACCTTGGTGGCCTCGAAGGCGGCGCGGGTGGTGACGGCCGCGCAGGGGCGGGCGGTGTGGGAATTTGGCACGCGGCGAGCTCACGGACCGCAGGCGGGAGTGCGGGCGGCGCGCGCCGCGTACGTGGGTGGATGCGCGGGGACGTCCAATGTTCTGGCCGGCTATCTTTACGGGGTGCCGCTGGCGGGCACGGCGGCCCACTCCTGGACGCAGGTCTTCCCGAGCGAGCGGGAAAGCTTCGAGGCTCTGATCGAGACTTTTCCCGACACGGCCATTCTGCTGATCGATACGTATGACACGCTGGCCGGAGCTGAGACGGCGGCGCGCTTGGACCGCAAAATTTCCGGCGTTCGCATCGACAGCGGCGACCTGCTCGAGAAGAGCCGGCAGGTGCGCGAAATCCTGGATCGGCACGGGCGGAAGGAGACGCGGATTTTCGCCAGCGGCGATCTGAATGAATACAAAATTGCCGAGCTGGTCGCGCAGGGGGCGCCCATCGACACCTTCGGCGTCGGCACCGACTTGGCCACGTCCCGCGACGTTCCGGCGCTCGGCGTCGTCTACAAGCTGGTGGAGATCGAGAATCACGGGCGGGTGGAATACAAGACCAAGTTTTCGATGCAAAAGGCGCATTGGCCGGGGCGCAAGCAGGTGTTTCGATTCCTGCGCCTCGACGCCCAGGATTCCACCGACCGACGCGAGAAGTTCCACCACGATGTGATCGCGCTGGCGAATGAAACCTTTCCCGAGGGCGTGCCGCTGCTGGAACCGGTGATGCGCGGGGGGCGGCGGGTTGACCGCCGTCCGGCGATCGCGGAGATGCGGCAACGCACGCTCGAGAGCCTGGCGAACCTGCCGCGGCGCTACCTTTCGCTGCGCGGCGCCCCGCCGTATCCGGTGGCGACGAGCGCGGCGCTCGAGAGGCTGTTGGAGGAGGTGCGGGAGCGCTACGCGATCGCTCCCGAGACTTCCCGTTTGGCGCAGGTGCCGGCGGAGCGGGACGGCGAAAAGATGCTGGTGTTTCTCGACGTGGATACGCAGAACGATTTTATGCTGCCGAGCGGCGCGCTCTACGTGCCCGGGGCGGAGATGATCGTGCCGAATCTGGAGCGGCTGATGGCTTACGCGGCGCAGCAGGGCATCCCGGTGATTTCCTCCGCCGACGCTCACGCTCCCGATGATCCGAGCTTTGCGCAGTGGCCGCCCCACTGCGTGGTGGGAACGCCGGGGCAGCGGCGTATTCGGGCCACCGAGTTGCCGGGCAAGGTGGTGATTCCGAATCGGCCCAGCGCATTCGTGCCGCCGAAGGACTGGTCGAGCCGGGTGGTGCTGGAAGTGGAGAAGCAGGAATACTCGGTGGCGACGAACGCCAATTTTGACGCGATTCTGGCTGCACTCGGCCCCTGCCGTTTCGTTATCTTCGGGGTGGCCACGGACTACTGCGTGCGGGAATCAGCTTTGGCCTTGCGGAAGTTGAACGTTCCCGTCGACGTGGTGGTGGACGCCATCCAAGCGATCTCGGACGAAGGAGGGCGGCGGGCCCTCGAGGAGATGAAGGCCGCGGGTGTGCGCCTGGTGACGACCGACGAAGTGTGTTCGGGGGCCCTGGAGTCGCGGACGGCTTTGGTGGCGGGAAGCTCGTAGGCTTCGGAGGCTGACCCTACGCGTTTCGCCGCCGTGTCGCCCGCACCGTCCGGCTTCGTGGCCCTCGCGTCCGGTCTCCGTCCCTCTCATTCTCGTCCGTGGAACCAGGAGGCGGCATGCAATTCTTCCGCGAGAGCATGCTGGAGCTGATTATCCAGACCAGTACGAATCTGCCGCCCGACGTGCGCCAGGCGATGGCCTGGGCCATCCAGGTGGAGAATCCGGCCGCGCAGTCGGGCCAAGCCCTGGCCATCATCGGGCAGAACATTGATATGGCCTATGAAGACGAGGGGCCCATCTGCCAGGACACCGGGTTTGCGACGTTCGAGATCAAGACGCCGGTCGGCGTCAACCAGATTGTCATGCGGCGGGAGATCGAAGCGGCCGTCGCCGAGGCGACGCGGCGCGGAAAGCTGCGCCCGAATTCGGTCGATTCCCTGACCGGCAAGAATTCCGGTAACAATCTCGGGCCGGGCACGCCCGTCACCCACTTCGAGCAATGGGAAGCGCCCGACATCGAAGTGAGGCTGATTCTGAAGGGCGGCGGATGCGAGAACAAGAACATCCAATATTCATTGCCATGCCATCTGGAGCATTTGGGTCTTGCCGACCGGGACCTGGAAGGGGTGCGGAAGTGCATCCTCCACGCCGTGTGGCAGGCCCAGGGGCAGGGATGCGCCCCGGGCGCGATCGGCGTTTGTATCGGGAGCGATCGCGCGACGGGCTACGACATCGCCAAGCAGCAGCTTTTTCGCCCCCTCGATGATGTGAACCCCATCCCGGCGCTGGCCCGGCTCGAGGCCGACATCATGGAGGCGGCCAACCGGATCGGCGTCGGGGCGATGGGTTTCGGCGGGAAGGCTTCGCTAATCGGGTGCAAAATCGCGGCGGCCAACCGCTTGCCCGCCAGCTTCTTCGTTTCCGTGGCCTACGACTGCTGGGCCTTTCGTCGCCTGGGCGTGGTTATTGACGCCGAGAGCGGGGCCATCAAGAAGTGGTTGTATCGCGACCCTGACCGGCCGGTCGAACGCCTCATCAAGGAAGGCATGGGGTTCCGGCTGAGCGGCCGCGAAGTGCGCCTGGAGCCGCCGCTTTCGGAGGAAAAGGTGCGGGCGCTCAAGGTGGGCGACCTGGTGTTAATCAACGGGCCGATCGTGACCGGCCGCGACGCGTTGCACCATTACCTGCTGCACCATGACCCCCCCGCGGACCTGCGCGGAGCCATCCTTTACCACTGCGGGCCGGTGATGGTGAAAGAAGGCGAGCCGCCCAACGTCCGCTGGCGCACCCGCGGCGCCGGCCCGACGACGAGTATGCGCGAGGAACCTTACGAAGCGGACGTGATCCGGAAGTATGGCGTGCGCGCCGTCATGGGCAAAGGCGGGATGGGCAAAAAGACCCTGGCGGCGCTCCGCGAATACGGTGCCGTCTATCTCCACGCCATCGGCGGGGCTGCCCAGTTTTACGCCCGCTGTCTGCCGAAGGTTCTCGGAGTCGACTTGCTCGAGGAGCTCGGGGTTCCGGAGGCGATGTGGCATTTCGAGGCGCGCGATTTTCCGGCGATCGTCACCATGGATGCGCACGGCAACTCCCTGCACGAACAGATTGAGGCGGAGACAGGAGCCAAACTCGAGGAGATGGCGCCGGCTGGTCGGTAGGCTCGATCCGGCCGGATCGGCGGCAGGGTGGAATGGCGGCTAGGGAACCGCGGTCGGGGGCGCGGAGCACCGGGTGGTGCCACCCAGGGTGACTTCGTCAAACACTTGGGTGGTAAAGGCCTGCAGTCTGGCGCCGCGCCGCCAGGCATCGCGCGGCAGACGCGCCTTCTGGCAAGTGGCTTCGAGAAACTGCTCTCGATTCCAGTTCCATTCCACGGCGACTTGGGGCAACAGGAGTCCGCGTTCGGCACCTTGGGAAATCAGCAGGCCATGGCGGCCCACTTGGATCTGCTCAGGGGCAATGTCGAAAAGCGGCGACAGGACGGAAACCTCGACCAGCAAATCGGGCAGCTCTTCGGGAATCACGGGCGAAAAGCGGGGGTCGTGGAGCCCTGATGCCACGGCGCATTCGCACACGGTTTGGTAAAGCGGTCGGCGCGCCTCGACGTGACCGATACACCCTCGCAGCGCGCCGGCCTTGCGCAAGGTCACGAATGCCCCGGCGGGCTCCGTCAGCGGACCGTCGGCCACGTCGAACTCCGGGCGCCGGCCGTACCGAACCGCTTCCTCGAGAGACTGGCGAGCGAGGCGCAGCAACGAGCGCTGATCGTTCTCACTGAGCGGCAACATCTTTCTTGCCTTCGCGCAGCTTTTCTCCTCCCTCGATGACGACCATCCGCGGCGTGGACGGCTGCTGGCTGGCGGAATCCAGCTTCCGCCAGAAGGCCCAGAAGTATTGGGTGGCCGAAGCCAGCGCCGAAAACACGACCAGCCACAACAAGACGGTCGCCGTGACCCGAATGAGCGGATAGCGGCGCTCCAGGACGATGGCGGTGATGGCCGCGACCTGCAAGACCATCTTGGTCTTGCCCAGTTCCGAGGCTTTCAGGATGAACCCTTCGCTCGAAGCGATGGCTCGCAAGCCCGAGACCGCAAACTCCCGCCCGATGATGATGACGACAATCCATGCTTGCACGAGTCCCATCTGCACAAGCGAAATGAACGCCGCGGACGTGAGCAGCTTGTCGGCGATGGGGTCCAGCAGGATACCCAGCGGCGATACCTCCCGCCGGCGTCGGGCGAAATAGCCGTCCAACAAATCGGTGGTGGCGGCGGCAAGGAAGACTCCCACGGCCCACAGATCCATGTTCGGCTCCGTGGTGAGGAGGAGCACCACCAGAAGCGGCACAAAGAAGATGCGCAGCAGCGTGAGGGCGTTGGGCAAGCTCATGCGCGGTTAAGCGTCGCTCCCGGCACAGACAGGCTGCTTCCCACTGCTTCGATGGCCGGAAGTTCGATCTCATGCCGACTATAGACCACGAGCTCTGATGTGTCAACGCGTCTCGGGCCAGTCGAGAGAGACCGCGGCCGCCGACGTCCTCAGCTGGTCATCCCGGCAACGAATTCGGGTGGTCCGCGGATCGCGCCAGCGTTGCCACCTGCGAAGCTGGCCTCGCCCGGCTCGCCGAACGCATGTAGAGATAACCGAGCGAGGTAGAAGGCGCTATTGATGGCCGTCCGAACGGCTGCCGGCCGCCTCCCGAGCGCGACCCTTGTGCCCTACAATTGTGCAAAACTGGCCATCGGCATCCTACGCGCATCATCGCTGCCTGGCAGGCTGCGAAATGATACCGATTTTGGAATATTGCTTGTAACCTGTTGAAAGCAAGCAAGATCGCCTATTCGACGGATTCAAGGGAGTGATTCTTGCCCCTTTCCATTCAACTTCTCCGGGCTCGAGGCCTTCCGATTTTTCCACATAGTTTTCCACAGGAGCTGACGCCCTGAATAGGGAAGGCTAGATGCGAATCCGCTGCTTCAAGCCGAGGAGCGCAGGTAGGTGTGGAACTGTTCGCGAATCGAGGAAGAAATTCTGGCCCTGACACAGACCCGCTCATCGTCAAAGCGCTCGGAAAGAACGGTGGCGACGCGATGTAGCCTAGCTACAGCCTCGCCAGCCGTGCACGGGAACTCGAAATCGGCTTCGATGACCGGGTCGCCGAGCCGTTCGTCGATGCGCGCGCGGAGCTCATCCAGCCCCTCGCCGGTGAGGGCTGAGACGGCGGCGGAGGAGGGGTCGCGACTATGACGCCGCGGGTCGGCGGCTTCGAGCCGATCAATCTTATTCCAAACCCGCAACCTCGGACGCGCGGCCACGCCGAGTGAGGCCAGAATCTTTTCAACCGCCTCCTCATGGGCTCCCTGCAAGGGATGGGACACGTCGATGACGTGGACAATGAGGTCAGCCTCTTCGAGCTCTTCGAGCGTGGCCCGAAACGCGGTCGCCAAGTGGGATGGGAGCCTGCGGATAAAGCCCACGGTATCAGAAAGCAAGACCGGCCGCCGCGAGTCGAGCTCCAGGCGGCGGAGCGTAGGGTCAAGCGTCGAAAACATTCTTCCTGAAGTCAAAATGTCCGAGCGGGTGAGGGCGTTAAACAACGTTGACTTGCCGGCGTTGGTATAGCCGACGAGGGAGACGGTCAGAAATCCGCGTTCCGCCCGATGAGCCCGATGCAAAGCCCGCCCGGAGCGGATGTGTTCGATGTCCTCTTGCAGCTTGCGGATGCGCGCGCGAATGCGACGCCGGTCGAATTCCAATTCTTGTTCGCCCGGACCGCGCGTCCCGATGCCACCCCCGAGCCGTGAAAGCATGGTTCCCTGGCCGGCCAGGCGCGGCAGAAGATACGTCAACTGGGCCAGCTCGACCTGAAGCTGGCCTTCGCGGGACCGGGCACGCCGGGCAAAGATGTCGAGAATCAGTTGGGTTCGATCGAGGACCTTGAGTTCCAGAATTCGCTCGACGTTGCGAAGTTGGGTGGGGGTGAGGTCATTGTCAAAGATCACGGCTTGCGCTTGGGCCAGGCGGGCGGCGGCGCGAATTTGCTCGAGCTTCCCGCGTCCGACAAGAGTGGCGGCCTCCGGGTGGGCTGAGCGTTGCAGGGCCCGCCCGAGCACTCGCGCTCCCGCGCTGGCAGCTAAGTCGGCCAGTTCTTGCAGGGAATCCTCCCCGTCGGCCGTCGCTGCCAAGGGCGCGGAAGCGGGCGCACGGTTGGGAGCCCAACCAACCAGATAAACGTTCTCCATCGCGCTGGCCTGTCGGATCGCTCACTCCTTGGGCGGCTCGGCGATGGTGGCGGGCGGCGTGCTCGGGCGAGGCAGCACCACGGTCGAGATCGCGTGTTTGAAAATGAGTTGTTCCTGGTGATTGTTTTCCAGGATCACCGAAAACTTGTCGAAGCTGCGGATGCGGCCGGTCAGCTTAACGCCGCTCACCAGGTAGATCGTGACCAGCGCCCGTTCCTTTCGGGCCGAATTCAGAAATCCGTCTTGAATATTCTGCGCTGGTTTTTCCGGATGGTCTCGTTTTTCGGGGCTCACAGTGTTCATGGTTCCTCTCGATCGGAGCTGGGTTCACGGGTGGCGGAGAGCGTGGCCTTCAGCCATGTGAACACCTGCATCTGAATTTCGGCATCGTCACCGAAACCTTGAAACCAGCGGACGCCGGGCTCGCGCCGAAACCACGTGAGTTGGCGTTTGGCGTAATGGCGCGTGGCCGCCTGCGTTTGGCGGATGGCGTCCGCACAGCTCATTTTCCCCCGCAGCACGGCGCAAGCCTCGGGATAGCCCAAGGCTCCGAGCGGCTTCCATTGTTCGGCATCGGAGTGGGATAACAGCGTGCGGACCTCATCCAGCCACCCGGCCGCATACAGTCGTTCGACACGCCGATTAATCCGGTCATAAAGCGCCACTCGTTCCGGGTTAAGGCCGATCTTGATCGGGCGAAATCCCCTCAAACCGGATCGACCTTGAGCCCACAGGCGGGATATTGGCGCCCGGCAGAGGAAGAAAACCTCGAGCGCTCGCATAACCTTCTGCCGGTCCCGGGGGTGGATGCGCGCTGCGGCCACAGGGTCGAAGCGGATGAGCAGCCGATGCAAAAACTCTCCTCCGCGGAGGGCCGCGATGCCCCGAAGCCGGCTTCGCAGTTCGTCAGAACGGGAGGGCCCTTCAAACAAGCCAGAAAGAAGCGCGCGAAGATAAAGTCCCGTGCCCCCGACGATCACCGGCAGATGGCCGCGTTCCCGCACGGCATGAAGGACGCGCAAAGCTTCACGGCGGTAGTCGCCGGCCGTAAACGGTTCTCGCGGGTCGGCGATGTCCAGCAGGTGATGCGGAATGCCACGGCGCTCCTCCGGTGAAAGCTTTCCGGAACCGATATCAAATCCGCGATAGACTTGGACCGAATCGCAGTTGAGGATTTCTCCCTGCCAGCGGCTGGCGATCTCGAGCGCGAGGGCCGACTTGCCGGAGGCCGTCGGCCCGACGATGGCTACGAGGGGATTGGAATCGGTCACCGAATCCACGTCAGAAGTCGGAGATAGCGGAAAAGAAGGAGACCAACTACGATAGCCAACAACAGCAGGCAGCCTAGCACCTGACTTCGGGACGGCGGGTTCATCAACCTCGGCTAGGCGCGCCAAGATCGCCCCGCCACGGGCAGCTTGGGTGTCGGCTTGGCGGGCCTGAAGGTTCAAATCTCTTGGAAGCCCTCTCCTTCACTTTTATTCTACCCGAGCGCCCCCAGAGGTTTCAACCGCTCAGGCGGGAAGTCAAGCAGCGTGGAGGGGTGGATCGCAGGGCCTTTGCCTGAAGCTCAGAGATTCGACGGCGGAGAAGAAAGCTAGCCGGCCCATCGCGTCTGAAGCGACCGGATGCGCCTCGCTAGCCGGAATCGGAGCGCGGATTCACGGTCCGAAGCCGAGGTTGTACAGGAAGATGAAGCGCAAGCGCAAATGGTCACCCGTGAACTCCGCCGGCAGCGGCGGAAACGGCAGCGAGGCGCGAATGCCGGCGCGCGCGGCCTCGTCGAGGGCGTAGGATCCAGATGAGGCCGAGGTCACGAGATCGGGAACCGAACCGTTCTTCATGATGGTAAAGTCCAGCGCCACGCGTCCCTTCTCGCCCAAGCGCGCCGACTCGGGAATTACGGCATACCAATTCTGGCGCACGATATAGATGATGCGTGCCAAATAGGGTCCGAAGTCGACGCCGCGAGTGTCGGAGAGGATAATCGGACCTTCGGTCGAAAAACTGGAGCTCAGGTTGTTCAACTGGGCCGTGGAGTCGCCCGCCCCCGGAATACGGCCGCTGGCCCGTCCCTCGGCAGCGGCTTGCAAAGATTGTTGAATAGCTTGCCCGGGCGAAGGCAACTCCAGTCGCGGGTTCTCCTGTGGCTGGGCGCGCGCCACGTCGTAAAGCTGTAGCTTGTGATCCGCCGGGTTCGAGGCGGGCGGAGTGGGATTGGCGGCCGGTGGAGACGGGGGAACGGGTCTCGGGGCCGGCGGAGTCGGCATGGAAGGTGGCTTGGGCTGGGCACCGGCGATCTCGGGCAGGGGAGTATTGCCGCGCAAGTAGGGCATCCTCAAAGCGTCCGGGTTGATAACCGGAGACTGGCCGCGCGCCACACGGTTTTGATCGGAGAGGTGATTGGTTTTGGGAGGACGCTCGAGCCGTTTTTCCAGGTCGGGCGGCAGATAAAGGAACAAGGCCTGCGGCTTGGGTTGTTGCACCTCCGCCGTCAACCCCAGTAACTCTCGGCCGCGCTTCAAGATTCCTGGAGACTCGACCAGGATGCCGATCAACACCATGTGGAAAATGACCGAGAGCAGAAATAACGCTCGGCGCCGCCAGCGCTGTGCTTCGGCCTCAACCTCAAGCAGCAGGTGAAGCGGGACGTTTTCATCCAGTGATCGAGTTGGCATTTCGGTGATCCTGGCGCTCGGCAACCTGCGCCGTTACAGTTCGCCGCTTTGTCTCCCCGGCCGGGCCAAAGGCAGGCCGACGGCCGCGGCATGGATTTCGATGCAGTTCATGACCCTTTCGGCCAAAGCCAAGGCGGCACGACCCTCTCGACCCCCGACCAGCGGAGGGCGGCGCGTCCGGACGCAGTCGACAAAGGATTCGAGCTCCGCCCGCAAGGGTTCGACAGCGCGCGTCGGCAGCCGGCGAAAATGGATCTGAGAAGGGGAGCGGCCATGGGGGATACTGATCACCAAGGCATCGCGCCGCGAGAAGTCGATGGATATGTATTCGCGGGGCTGGAAATAGCGGAACTTTCTCACCTTCTCGGTGCTCACCCGGCTAGCGGTAAGGTTGGCCACGGCTCCATTGTGGAACTCGACGCGCGCATTGGCAATGTCAACTTTGTCGGACAGCACGGGCAGCCCCACCGCCCGCACTTCGCGCACGGCCGCTGCCACCATCCACAGAATCAAATCCAGGTCATGAATCATCAGGTCAAATACCACGTCGACATCGAGGCTGCGCGGGCTGAAGACACCCAACCGATGGACTTCAAAAAACAGCGGCTGGCGTGTAACCGCCTTGGCTGCCGTCACCCCGGGATTAAAGCGTTCGAGGTGCCCGACTTGCAAAATCCGCCCTTTTTCGTCCGCCAACCGAATGAGCTCATCGGCTTCCTCGAGCGTGCGCGTGATCGGTTTCTCGATCAGGATGTCCAAGCCGTGCTCGAGTGCCCGGCGTCCGAGGGCTGCGTGGTGAGTCGTTGGGACCGCCAGGCACGCGGCGCGAGCCATGTCCATTGCCTGCTCAAGGGTGTCGAAAGCCTGCACACCCAGCTCCTCGGCAACCTCGCGGGCACGCTCCGTCCGCACGTCATAAACTCCGGCCAGATGCACACCCGGAATCTCTTTAAGCTGCCGCGCGTGATGACGCCCATGCTCGCCGACGCCGATGACAACGAAGGGAATGTTTGCATGCCCTGCTAGACTCATGGAACCCGAACCACCGCGGGCCGGTTACAGCCTGACGGGCCGCTCTCGCCCGCGACTACCGGCGGCGGACATCGTGAGGCAGCACGAGCTGGCTGGCTTCTGGAAACTCTTTCGTTTACTCCGCCACGATCGATATTCCTGCCTCGTTCGCATCTTCGATCAGGCGTCTGCGCTCCAACATGAGCACCCTGCCAGCGTCGATGGCGAGCGTCGTAGCGTTCGAACGCCGCATGACCGCGATGGTTCGGGGGCCGATCACCGGAACGTCAAAGCGCATATCCTGCCCGGGCTTACTGACTTTGACGACCACCAGGCGCCGACCGTGACTTAAAAGGGCGGCCCGCTCCAGGGCGGCGTCGGTACCCTCCATCGCCTCGACCGCCACGCAGGCGCGGTCAGCGACGACCACGGTCTGGCCGATGTCAAGAGCCGCGATCTGTTTGGCGATGTCGCGCCCATAAGTTATATCGGCCTGCTCCGTCGCGTCCGGGGCGCGGCGAGTCAGAGTTCCCGGCTCGGCCAGCAGCGGCTTCGAAAACAGAGTCGAATCCACTACTTCGATGCCGCGCTGTTCGAGCAGGCGTACAAACGCCCCGATCAGCGCATCCGTGTTCCGTTGCGCCAGTCCGTCGTAAGCGGCACGAGCCAGCGGATCCGCTGTCACTGGCTGGAACATCTGCGCGTGTTTCACCTGACCCGCCAGAAGCAGGCGCTGGACATTCTCCCGTTCGAGCAGCTCAAGAAGACGCGCGACCTCGCCGAGGCCCACCCAGTGAATCCTTGCGGCTGCCCGATCGAGCTCCGGCGAGGCCTCCTCGCGAATGGCAAAAATCACAGGATCGATGCCCCGTTCGCGCGCCGCCTCAAGGACGAGGAAAGGGAAGTGGCCGTTGCCGGCCACGATGCCGAAGCGAGCGGGCTCTTGCGCCGACTGGGTCATGGGTGCATCTCGCGCCGGAGCGTGCGGTCGTCACACGAACTGGGCAATTCCCGCCAACCCCGTCCGTTCAGCGATTCAGGAACTCCGTCATTTCACCACTCCCCTCTCGCTGGTCTTGATGAATTCCACGAGTGCCCGAACCGATTCCGACGACAGACCGGCGGCTTCGATGGCTTCGAGGGCCTGCGTGGTGTTGAGGTGAGAGCGCGAAAGAAGTCGAAAGGCTTTTCCCAGTTCATCGATGTCTTGCCGGGGCAGGCCGCGGCGTTCCAGGCCGAGTCGGTTGGGCCCCAACACTTCCATGGGGCGGGGAGCCGTGGTCTTCGAATAGGGCAAAATATCCTTGTTGACGACGGTATAACTGCCCAAGAAGCTGTAAGCACCGATTCGGCAGAACTGGTGGATGCCGCAAAAAGCGCCGACCGTGGCGTGATCGCCGATCTCCACATGGCCGGCCAGCGAGGCTCCATTCGCCATGATGATGTGGTCCCCCAGGTGACAGTCGTGGGCGATATGGACGTAGGCCATCAGCAGGTTGTGATGGCCGATCCGCGTGACGCCATCGCCTTCGGCGGTGCCGCGATGAACGGTGACAAACTCCCGGAAGGTGTTGCCGTCGCCAACCTCCAGCCGCGTCGGCTCCCCCCGGTATTTCAAATCCTGCGGCTCGAGGCCGATTGAGGCCCAGGGAAAAATGCGATTATTGCGGCCGATCCGTGTGGGGCCGCTGACGACGACATGCGACATGATTTCGCAATCGTCGCCGATTTCCACGTGCTCCCCGATGATTGAGTACGGTCCGATGGTGACACTGCAAGCGATGTGAGCTTGGGGATGGATGATAGCCGTCGGATGAACTTTCATTTTGCTGGGTGATCGGCGATCACGCACGTGACGATCGCTTCCGCCACGAGTTTGCCGTCGACGCTGGCCCGGCCGCTCATGCGTCCAAAGTTGCTGCGCCGGCCCAAGACTTCCATTTCCACGCGGAGCTGATCTCCGGGAATGACCGGGCGGCGAAACTTGGCGTTCTCGATACCGGCAAAGTAGATGAGTTTCTCGCCCGGGGTTTCGTCACGGTAGAAGAGGACAGCCGCGACCTGAGCCATCGACTCGATCACCAGCACGCCCGGCATCACCGGCGCGCCGGGAAAGTGGCCCTGGAAAAAATGTTCGTTGATGGTGACATTCTTGATTCCCACAATGCGCTTGTTCGGCTCGAGCTCAATAATCCGATCCACCAGCAGGAACGGATACCGGTGGGGCAGAATTTTCATGATATCGGTGATGCTATAGACGAGCTGCTTCTCGGGCTCTGAGGTCGTCACCCCATCCACATCTCACCGTCCCCGGACGCACACCGCGTCCCCGGCCAGCCGGTTCACTTCCCCGTTCAACGGCTTATGACCAAGCCGTCCTCACATTATACCAGGACCTGCGCTCGCAACGCGGTGACGGGGTTGTGGCCGTCGCCTCCGTCCACCGTTGCGTATAGAATGAGAACGTGGACCCCGTGCGAGCGCGACCGACCTCTGAGTGCCTCCCGCCGATCCGCCTCATTGCCGTTGACCTCGACGGCACGCTACTGAACAGCGGATCGGAGATTTCGAGCGCCAACCGCGAGGCGCTGGCGGCGGCGGCCGCGAGAGGGATCGAAATCGTAGTCATCACCGGACGCCGGTTTCACTCCGCGCGGCGCTTCGTGGAGCAGATTCCGGCCGCCGCGACGATAATTTCGTCGAACGGCGCGCGGATCGGCTCGCTTTCGGGCGAAGTTTATCACTGCAACTTTTTGCCGGCCGAGACGGCGCTTGACGTACTCCGGGCGACGCGGGATTACCGGCCGTACGCCGTTCTTATCTACGACACGACCAAGCGGGGCCAAGTTATCCTCGAGCGGGGAGCGTCGCCGGCCGGGCCGCTCGGCTGGTATCTGAAGAATGCGCGCGACGTGTTGGCCCAGGCTCCCGACCTGGAGGCGGCGGTCGAAGGGGATCCCATTCAGGTGATGTTCGGCGGGCCTCCGGTTGATATCGAGCCGGTCGAGCCGCTCCTGCGGGATTCTTCCGCCGCCCCTCACGTTCATCTGACGTGGACGAAATATCCGGCCCGGAACGTCTCCATCCTTGACGTCCTGCGCGTTGGCTGCTCGAAGGGTGCGGCGCTCGCGATGTGGGCGGCTCGCTCGGGCATCCGGCCGAGCGAAGTTATGGCGATCGGCGACAATCACAACGATGCCGAGATGCTGCGTTTTGCCGGACGGCCCGTACTGATGGCCAATGGCAGCGCCGATCTCGGTGATGGCGGGTACCTTTGCACCCTCTCCAATGACGACGACGGCGTGGCCTACGCCGTTCGTAAGTACGCCTTGAACGACGAACCGTAAAGGCTTCAGGTTCTCAATCGCGCCGGTAGAACCAGACTGAAAGAATGATGGTGACGAGCGAGACCGCGCCCCCGAGCGCCAGACCCTTCTGGTGATACGAGAAGCGGATGACGTGAGTGCCGGGGGAGGGAACTCGGACGGCGCGAAACAGCCAATCCGCCTGGAGTACGCCGACCGCATGGCCGTCGAGTGAAGCGCGCCAATTGGGGTCCCACCGGTCGAGCAGCACCAGGTACGCCGGGCGCGAGAGGGTGGCGCGCACGGTGACGGAATCGGGGCGGCGGTCGAGGATTTGGACCTGACCCGCGGGAGCTTCGACGGATGCTGGCGGCGCGGCGGGCCTTCCCGACACTGAGGTCGAGCGCGCCTTCTCTGGCGGATCGGCATTCAAAATCACGATCCGGTCTGCGTCGAAAGTGGGATCCGAGAGCTTGGCTAACGTTTCCGCTGCGCTCGCGGACTGGATAGCCTCGTCGGTTAGGAACGCGCGTGGTTGGTAACAGAGGGTCTCGTAGACATAGCTCGGCTCGGGGGAACCGTTGAATACGGTCGAGACCTCACGGACGGTTGCGCTTGGCTGGCTCGTATCGCGCACGATATATTTGACGTTCGCCCGGCCGAGCAGGCAGTCCGCACGCGAGCGGTCGGGAGCCTGCTCAAGCTCGTAAATCCAGAACTCATACAAGGATGCTGGCAAAGCGCCTTCCATGTCGAGGTTTTGGGCCATCTCGACCCCCGCCAACATTCCTCCGCGGCGAAGCAGCAGGCGATCTCGAAACGCCGCCTGCTCGAGCGGCGACAGGCGGCCGGCACCCGGGATATTGTCAAAGCTCAGAAACTGCCGGAGCCCCGAGTTTGCCGCGTTGTCAGCCCGGCCGCCGATCAGATGGCTGAAGCGATAGGGTTCGGCAGGGTCGGACGGCTGCTCGACAACCGCTGGGCGATAAGTGTAAAAAATCTTCGGAACGGTCGGGTTTGCGTTGTAGTTGACGACGGCCAGCCTGGCCAATCCTAAAACCAACACGTACGGGACGGCTCGCCGCGCCCAGGCTCTCCCGCGATCGATAGAGATCATCCAGAGTGTGGCGCCGAGTGAGAATCCGATGAGCTCGGGCATGAGCAGGCGGATACCGTTCGCGATCTCCTGCGCGCTTGCCACCGCCGTCGCCGCCGGAAGCTGCTCGCGAACGTCTCGAATGACGAGGCTGTTGGTCTTCACCAGGATGGATGCCGCAGCGTGAATAATCCATTCAGGGCGCACGTAGGCGAGGGTCCATGCGGCCGTGGCCAGCGTCAACACCGCCCCGAGGGGCAGAAGCACGGTAAGGCGCGAAGGACGGGAATCCGCTTGGCGAAGCGCGTCCACTCCCCACCCCGCGAGCAGAGCGACCATCAAAGTCATCGGCACCGCGAACTTGGCCGGGAACCGCACGACATGAAGAAGGGGCACCAGAAGGTAAGTTTCGGCAAACAGCGGTGTGAATCTCCCGAAGCCGAGGAAAAGCAGGAGCAGCGCCGTGCCAGCCACGAAGCGGCGGCGAGGATTCTTGCTGGCCGCTGCGCCAACTCCGGCGAGAAAAAGGGGGACAAAACCCATGAAGACAGACGCATAGTACGGCTGATTGCGGGAACCGAGAACGAACGTCCAAAGCGTGGAAGAATCAAAGACCGAGCCGAAAAAGTTGGGAATCACCATTTCGATCAGTGAGAGCGGATGAAGCGACCAGTAGGTCACCTCATTAAAGGGTAGACCGACGGCGCCCCGGCGCGAGCGTCGTAACACGTCCAAGGAGGGGAGGAGCTGCGCCGCCCCAAGCAGCAGCATCAGAATGCCGACGACGACGAAAGCTCCAGCCATGCGCCCGGTGGCCCATTCCCAGCCGCGGCGGCGGTCGCGCCCGCATCGGGACAGCGCGTAAGCCAGGGCGACTGCAAAAGTGGTGAACAATGTCAACGGTTCGGCGGCAAGGAATTGCAAGGCAAAAATGGCGGTGAGCTGAATCCAGGAACGGCGGCGTTGGCTCTCCCGAGCGCGATCGGTCGACAGCAGGGCCCAGGGAATCCACGCGGCGGCGGCCGCCTGATTGTAGAAGTTGCCGAGCGATAGAACCGGTCCGCTGAAGGTAAAGGCGGCGGCGGCGAAAAACGCTGCCAGCCGGCTCTGATCCCAACGGCGAGCCAGCCCGTACGCGCCCAACCCGCCGAGCGCCCAGTGCAGCACGTAATGTAAGCAATAGGCGTAACCGGCGGGAAGCAGAATGAGGAGCAGGGTTGAGGGATAGAAAAACAGATAGTTGGGGTTCGCCAGAGCGGGCTCGCCGAAGCTGAAGGCAGGATTCCAGAGCGGCAGATGACCGCTCCGCAACGTCCGGCGCACAAATTCGGCCCGCGGAAACGTGTAGGCGAACACGTCGCGATAGAAGAACATGTCGGATGTGAACAGCACCCGCCAGAACAGAGCGATGAGGAGGGCGAGCAAGACGCCGAGCGGAACCAGGTCGCGGCGCGAGAGCAATGACGCCGGCTGTGAGCTTGCGCAGGGGAGGGGTTCAGACACGTTCATACCGACAGTCTCTTAAAGACGCTCTCGGGAATGGCCCGCGCCGCCAGCATAATAGGCCGCCAGAACCAGGGAAGATATACAACGTCCTGTCCACGCTGGATGGCTTTGAAAATGCCGCGCCCAACCGACTGGGGAGAGGCCACCAGAAACAACCCTGGGCGCCCGAATGTCATAGCGGTGTCGACGAAACCCGGCTTGACGGTGATCACACGAACGCCGGCGCCAAACAGGCGGGCTCGCAGCCCCTGAAGATAGGCGGAAAGGCCGGCCTTGGCCGCGCCGTAGAAATAGTTTTTTCTCCTCCCGCGATCGCCGGCCACCGAAGAAATCACCGCCAGGAATCCGCCCCGGCGACGCTCAAAATGGTTCGCCAGGATATTGAGGGCGGAAATGCAACCGGTAAAATTGGTGTCGAGAATGCGCCCGGCTTCCGCTGGATCTCGCTCGGCGAGAGCCTGATCGCCCAGGTAGCCGATGGACACGACGGCGCCTTCCAGAGCGCCGCCTGCCGCCTCGAAACAGGACTCGATTGCCGCGACATGGCTGGGAAACTCGAGCGCGTCGAATAAACGGCCGGTTGCCCTTACGTTATGCCGGAAGGTGAAATCGGCCGCCCAGGCCGCCACCTCTTCGGGGTCGCGGCCGGTGAGAACCAGATCGTACCGGCGCCCGGCAAACTCGGCGGCTACGGCTCGCCCGATGGCGGAAGTAACGCCCATGATCAACACGGTTGGCATTCGTCACCACCCCGCGCCATCGAAACCGCGCTGCTGTGCTCGTGCGTCGACGGGATCGCGGCGGGAAATTGCGACCATAAAACCTCGCCCAGCGTGGTCACTGTGTATCATCGACAATTCTAAGCCGGCGGGCGAGTGATGATGAAAGGCGGCCATGCGGATCGAGTCGGCTCTTGATCGATCGAAATTCGTCAAGTCGCGGATACATCCGGGCGAAGGTTTCAGGGCGGAGAACGGCGTCTTTTGCCAGATAAACGCGGCCTCCGGCGTAGGCAACGCGTTGATCCAATTGATGAAGAAACGGCACGAGGTCACGCGAGTCCGGCATGTCGAGGGCGAGTGTGTATCCCTGGATCGGAAAGCCGAGCGGCGCGGCGTTGCCGACACCGAACCGTTTGAGAACGGCGAGACCGGGCGCAGCGCCAAAATCGGCCAGACAGCGAACCAGCTCTTGAAGCGCTTCGCGGCCGCCATCAAGGGGAAGCGCTACCTGGTACTGCAGGAAGCCGCGCTTGCCGTAGGCGCGGTTCCAGTGGTCGATGCGATCCAGAGGGTAGAAGTACCGTTCGACGTCAGTCAGAAGGCGTTCGGAGCGATGCAGAGCGTAGTACAACCGGTTGAAGCAGCGCACAGTTCGGCGGTTGAGAACTAAAGAGGGAAAGTCAAAGGGCACGCGGAGGCCTACCCGTTTCGGGATCGCAAGGGGATTCGTGAGATGCCGCGGCAGCTCGCTCGCCGCGGCGTGGTCGGCGCGCATCAGGACGGAACGGCCCCGCGCCAAAGCATCGATCCACGCGACCGAGTAGCGATGCTGCGCATCGGACTCCTCCATCACCGCCAGGGTCTCGTCGAGGCTGCGCGTCTTCCGGTAATCGACCACGAGGTAGGCTGACTCGACTCGATGCAAGGCAATCTCGGCGCTCAAGATGATGCCGGTCAGGCCCATACCTCCCACCGTCGCCCAGAACACCTCGCTGTTCCGGTTGGCCGAACATTCGTAGAGCTGGCCTTCCGGGGTCAGGAGTCGAAGACCCACTACGAAGTTGGCCAGACTGCCGTCGCGGTGATGGTTCTTGCCGTGGATGTCGGCGGCGATGGCGCCGCCGACAGTGGCGTACTTCGTGCCCGGAGTGACGGGCGGAAAGAAGCCGCGCGGCAACAGGTAATGGATGATCTCGGCGAAGCTCACCCCCGCCTCGCACTCGAGGATGCCGGCCGCCGGGTCGAACGATAGAAAGCGGTTGAGATGGGTGAACAAGATGGTGCCCCGCTTGAGGTTGAGCGCGGCGTCGCCATAGCTGCGACCAAGACCGCGTGGGATATACGAGGGTTCCGCGCCCGAGTGCAGAATGGCGCTCACCTCGGAACGCTTGGTCGGCCGGTAAACATGACAGGCCTCCACTGGAAACCTTCCCCAGCCGGAAAGAGCCTGATTGACGTAGCGCATGCGAAGCATGGAACGGCGAAGTAGGAGCTCAGGCGGCGCTTCATCCGTCACCCGTAGATGATCAGGACGATCGAAGCGGCCCACATCAGGACGACAAGCAGTAGAACGGCGTCGGCAAGGAGCAGTCGGGCCGGATTGCCTCCTTCCGCGCGCTGATGGACCAGGTATAAATAGCGAAAGATGCCGAAAAGCACGAAAGGCACCGTCAGCTCGAGGCGTTTGCCTGGAAATTTAGCACGAACATCGGCGGACAGAGTGTACAACGCGTATGACATCACCGTGCAGGCGGTAACGATGCCGATCAACTGGTCGAGAAAGTACGGACTGTAGTGCGCGAGGCTGGGCCGCCGGGCGGCGGCGTCTTCCCCGAGCAGCACCATCTCGTAGCGCCGCTTCGAAAGCGCCAGGAACAGGGCCAGAAGCGTCGTGCAGACGATCAGCCAGGGGGACAGTTCGACGTGGATCACCAGTCCGCCGCCGATGACCCGCAACACAAAACCGGCGGCGATCACAAAGACATCCACCAGCGCCACATGTTTAAGGGCGGCGGAGTAGAGGGTGTTGAGCCCGGCATAAATGGCGATGACAAAGAAAAAGTCGCGGTCCAGCGTCAGCGAAGAGCCGAGCGCCAAAGTGGCCAGAGCTATGGCCGCCGCGTGGGCCCCGGCGGCGGAGAGTCGGCCGGAGGCCACCGGGCGGCGGCGCTTGACCGGATGCTCCCGGTCCTCCTCAAGGTCTAGTACGTCGTTGAGCAGGTACACGGCGCTGGCGATCAGGCAGAACTCGGCGGCGGCGATCCCCACTCGCAGTACGGCGGGCGGGGAAGTCAGCCGGCGTGAGAAGATGAGGGCCGCGAAGACGAAACCGTTCTTGATCCACTGGCCCGGCCGCAGACCTTCGGCAAGCGCCCCCAGCGTCGAGTCACGGAAACGTCCGAGGGTTTCCACTTCCGAAGGCGTCGTCGGCGAGAACATCAGGACCCCGCGCCGGAGCCGAAGGCGGCTTCCGTCAATTCATAGAGTAACTCAAATGTTAATACTGCGCTACATCGATTCCACATCGGAGGAGCGAACCCCCCGGCCTGCAAATAAGTGTGATCGGATCACTGTCTGACGCGGATTTAACCGATAAGTGTATTATTATCAGCAACATAGATATAGGAAAGGCTCGATGATGTCACTCTTTTTGGCTCGTTCGGGTCGGCCCCGTGTGGAGGAAACGGCGACGCAGCGATCGGGCCAGCCGGCGGCGGAGCCAAAAGCCTCAATTTTTCCGGTTGGCCGGGCTCAATCCTTCGGTAGGCCAAGCAAAGTCTTTGAACTGGCCGGTGTAATCAAAGCCGCCCAAAGGAATGGGAGCCGGGGCCTGGACGGGGATACCGGCGCGCCGAACCGTCGCGAGCACTTCGGCTTCGTGTAGCCGAGAGGCGTCGTATTCCACCACGAGGTCCTGCCCCTCGATGGAGATTCCACGGATCCCGTAAACGCTGTTGAGCGCGGACAAGCGTTCGGTCTCCGTCATGGTGAGTTCTCTTTGCAGCTTGTACCGCGTGTTGAGAAAGGTCATGGCGGCCGCCTGTAAGAACCTATAATAGCAGAGACGAGAGGGATTTTTCCTTGCTGAAGGCAGCCGGTGCCTGTCAGCCAGACGGCATGAGGCAGTAGCACCGACGGAGTCCGGAGCGAACCCGCAACCGGCTAGATGAAGAGCACCAGAATAGCACTCGCCAACAGGGCGAAAGTCCAAATCAAGTCCAGATTGATCCAGACGCGCCGCAAGATGGCGAGACCGGCTTTCTCGTACACGAGCAGCGCTATGATGAAAGCCACCAGCAGGTAGGCGAGGCTGTGAAGAGCCGCCGCCAGCAGCCATCGGACCGACCCGCCGGACGAAGCCGCCGGGATCAAAGAGGGGTGCTCCAGATGGAGTCCATGCAGGTGCCGGTGAGCCGTCGAATCGCCTGTACGGCCCCAGCCGATTAACACCGGTACCAGCATCAAGCCGGCTCCATGCGCCGTCGCCATCAGGAAGGACCACAGCGTCAGATCGCGAAACCCGACGCGCATCCCCACCCATGCAGGATGCCGGGAGCGAATCAGGCGGTACAAGCCGAAACTGAGAAGAATAAGGGCTGCTCCGCAGCGTACGAGACGCTCGGGCATGGCCTCCCTGGCTAGCCAGAGCAGCCCCACCACGATTCCGATCGAGATCGCGTGACCCAGGGCGATCGGCGGAATCGCCGCGAAGACAGCGCGGCGGCTTCTTTCCTGCAGGCCTAGAGCAACGGCAAAGAGCCAGCCCATGGCGGGATTGAGGCCGTGATAGGCCCCCAGGCCCATGATCACCAGCCAGGGGTCGACCAGCTTCATGGGAAACAGAACGAATCGGACGAGCAATCGCCGCCTTCCAGGCGCACCTGATGGGAACGGTAATCGCCGAACTCCACGAAGAAGTACGGATCCAGGGTGAGGCCACCCGAGGGGCTGACGTCGACTTTCGCCATCCAGCTCCGCACGCCGTCAGGGTAGAACTGTTCATCCCAGGCGTAATAGAGCGAGTTAGTAAAGTAGACGCGTCGGCCGTCGCGGCTGACCTCCACCATTTGCGGCCCGCCGTTCAGTGGTTCATCGGGCTTCTTCGGATGGCTGGCCCGGCGCACAATCCCGCCCAGCCGCACCGAGCCGGTCAGTTTCGGATTCTCGAGATCGGAGACGTCATAGGCCCGCAGTTCGCCTGTCCCCCAGCAGGAGACATAGAGCAGACGGTCATCCAGGGAAAGATTGATATCGGTGACCAGTGGCGGCACGGCCTTGAAGCCTTTCAACAAAGGCGGCAGTTGGTCCGGATCAGCAGGTTCGGCCGGAATCTCGATTATCCTTCGCGCGCCCCAGTTGCCGTTGCGGCGGTGCCACAGCCAGATCGAGCTCGACAGGTCCTTGAGCGACACCACAACGTTGACGAAGCCGTAAGCCTTGGTGGGATCGTGCGCCGCTCTCAGCTCCAGCACCAGTTGATGCTCGGCTCCCAGATCAATGGCCTGCTGGTGCCGCCGCCGGCGCAAGTCCCAAAAATGGAGGTGGCGGCCGTATTGGCTATTAAGCAAAAGATCGGGGTTGAGTCCGTCCTCAATCATGTTCGGGGTGCCCCATTCACTTGTCACCATGGTGTCATGCCCAAGGTGCCACCAGAAATCGTAAGCGAGGCTCTGCGGTCCCCGCTCCACTTCCCACTGGCCCAGGACGTCAAAGGAGAAGTGATCGAGCAGGAACACCCCGCCGGGAGCGGTGCCTTCCGGCGATCCCAGGGCGCTGATGTAAATGCCTTCCGGCCCGCAATGGATGGTGTGGAAACGCGAGTAACGGGCCCGCTCGAAAACCTCGCCGGGCTCGATGACTTTCACGATCTGCGGGCGGCGCGGGTCCGGCTTCGTATCGAGGATATGGATGCGGGAGGAGCGCAGTCCCGGAACCACCAGGTAGCGGCGCTCGACGTGAGGGTGGGGCGCGTAGGGACACAGCGCGGAGCTGCACGCGTTCCAGCCGAAGTGGTGAAGTTCGTCGCCGGTCTTGGGCATCTCCACCTTTCCCACCAGCGCGCCGTAAGTGGGCGAGCCGGGGGCAAGGTCGATGACCGCGATCGCGTCGGGTCGGCCGTCTTTCTTCGGATTGAAGGCCGCTACATAGGCAAGCGTTTCCGGCGGAGCCTGCATCGCCATCCGCGGCGAAGGGTAAAAGGTAGGATCAGGTTTCCATGGCGCCATGGCGGCTCATCTCCTTTTTGAGGATTCAAGGCGGCTGGAATATACCATCCCGAGCAAGGCTTTGCAATCCCAATCGCACTGGCCCCTCGCTGTCCGAGTGGACAATGCCGATTCCAAACTTCAGGGCCGCGGCGACACGCGAGGTTTTCACCCCGGGGCTGGCGTGGGGAATTGACTTTGCAGAAGGCAAAATCGATAATGAGCTGGAACTTCCAAGGTCGGCGGCTGCGGAACCGGCCGCGGAGGTGACTCAGGGATGACAACAGCTTTGATCTCGCCGCGAGGCTCCATTCATGGCCACAGTGACGACGCATCTGCAGAAAGCTGCCCGGCTTTCGAGGGAGACCCTTGTCGCCGCCTATCGGACGATGGCGCTGTCGCGGCGCCTCGACGACAAGGAGATTCAGCTCAAGCGGCAGAACCGGGTCTACTTCCAGATCAACGGGGTGGGGCATGAAGCGATCAACGTGGCCGTGGCCATGCACCTGAAACCGGGCTACGACTGGTTTTACCCCTATTACCGCGACCGGGCGTTCTGCCTGCAGTTGGGGCTCACGCCGCTCGAGATGCTGCTGCAAGCGGTGGGCGCAAAAGACGAGCCGCAATCCGGCGGGCGGCAGATGCCCTCCCACTGGACTTCTAAGTCGTTGCACATTGTGTCGCAGTCCAGCCCCACGGGCAGTCAAATCCTGCAAGCCGTTGGGGCGGCGCAGGCGACTCTCTATTTCGCCCGCGTGCGGGAGGCGGCGGAATTAGCGGCGAGTTTTCACGCCGACGAAGTCGTTTACGTTTCGCTGGGCGACGGCGCATCGAGCGAAGGCGAATTTTGGGAATCGCTGAATGCCGCGGCGCACGACAAGGCTCCCGTGGTCTACGTGGTGGAGGACAACGGTTACGCCATTTCGGTGACCGTCGACGTGCAGACGGCGGGGGGCAGCATCTCGCGCCTTGTCCGCGGTTTTCCGGATTTGCTGACCGAGGAGTGCGACGGGACGGATTTCATTGAGAGTTATCACGCGGCGGCGCGCGCCGTGGAGCACGCCCGGCGGCGGCGCGGACCGGCGCTGCTCCATGCCCACGTCATCCGGCCCTATTCCCATTCGCTATCGGACGATGAGCGGCTGTACAAGCCCGAGGAAGTCCGGCGGGAAGAGGCGCGGCGCGACCCTTTAAGGCGCCTGCGCCACACGCTTCTGGCCGAACACCTGGCGACGGAGGCGGAGTTGGAAGCCATCGAGTCCGACGTCGAGCGGCAAGTGCAGGAAGCGGCCGACCGCGCCTTGGCCGCCGAGCGCCCGGTGCCGGAATCGGTGATGCTCTATCTGACTTCCCCCACCGTCGATCCCACCTCCGAGCGCTTCGATCAGCCGCCGCGCTTTCATGGCGAGCCCAAGACCATGGTGGACCTGATCAACGCTTGCCTGCATGACGAGATGGCGCGCGATCCCCGCGTGGTGGTTTATGGCGAGGACGTTGCCGATTGCAGCCACGATGATGATCTGCCAAAGGTGAAGGGCAAGGGCGGCGTCTTTAAAGCCACGTTCGGCCTGCAGCGGCGCTTCGGGAGCGCCCGCTGCTTCAACTGCCAGCTGGCGGAGGCGAGCATCGTGGGGCGGGCCATGGGCATGGCGACGCGAGGGCTGAAGCCGGTCGTGGAAATCCAGTTTTTCGATTACATTTGGCCGGCCATGATGCAAATCCGCGACGAGCTGACCGTGCTCCGCTGGCGCTCGAACAATGCTTTCTCCTGCCCGGTGGTGATTCGCGCGCCGATCGGGGGTTACCTTTCCGGCGGAGCCATCTACCACAGCCAGTCGGGGGAGTCGATCTTCACTCACCTGCCGGGCCTGCGGGTGGTCATGCCCTCGACGGCGCTCGACGCGAACGGCCTGTTGCGGACGGCGATCCGCTGCGATGATCCGGTTTTGTTCCTAGAGCCCAAGCACCTCTACCGTCAGACGCACAACCGCAGCCCGTATCCCGGTCCCGACTACATGATTCCGTTCGGCAAGGCGAAGCTGATGCGCGAGGGGATCGATCTGACGATCATCACTTACGGGTCGCTGGTGGTGAGAGCGGTGCAGGCAGCCCGTGAACTAGAACTCCAAGGAGTGCGGCCGGAGATTCTCGATCTGCGGTCCCTCTCGCCTTACGATTGGGAGCTGATTGCGGCTTCCGTGAGGAAGACGAATCGCGCCCTCATTGTCCACGAGGATTGCCTCTCCTGGGGTTACGGGGCTGAGATCGCCGCCCGCATCAGTGATGAGTTGTTTGACTTTTTGGACGCGCCGGTGAGGCGGCTGGCCGCCAAAGACGTTTTCGTGCCCTACCACCCCGTCCTCGAGGAAGCCGTTCTACCGCAACCTCGGGATATTGTGCGCATGGCGGCGGAACTGGCCCGATACTGAGCGGGCACCGGCCGCCGTTCGTCCCTCAGCCAAGGCCCAGTTCGTCGACTCGCTCGAGAGGGGCTCCGCATCGGCGGCAAATGACGGCCGCGCAATCGCCACAAACCAGCGGATCACTGACCTCCCGGTCACACCGCGGGCAATAGAGCGGCCCTTCGTCGTCTTCACCCTCCGGGTCCGTTAGCAAGTACTCGTCCATGAGGCCCCTCGTCCACTGTAGCCCCATGGGCCCGCTACCGCAATCCGGGAAACGCCTATGGGCGGCCTTTCACCTTAGTTTTCCCCGTTCGCCGAGATACTGGCCGCCTGGTCTGGATTATTCGCGTTGGTTCCCCAGACGGAACGGGTGCCCCACACCGAGCTGTAGCCCTCCGTATTTGAGGTCCCCCAGACCGAACGGGTTCCCCAGACGGAGCGGGTGCCGTCAACGAACTGGCCCGTGCCCCAGACGGAGCGCATGTCCCAGGTTGGGGACGTATTCCAGACGGCGGAAGGATCGAACAGGAGGTAGGCGTTGCCGGTCGTGGGGTCAGACTGCGCGGTGGGAGACATGGCCGACCCGGCGGCGGTGTTGTCATCGGCGAGGGCCGCCTGGATGTCCAGATAGCCGGCTCCCACCGTGAAGATATCGTAGTAATCCACAAACACTTGGCCGGTGGTGGGGTCGACGGCGGTGCTACTGGGAGGAAAGTTTTTGTAAGCCGTCAGCATCAGTTTTGCCTTCACCTGATCGGGAGTGAGGTAAGGTTCCGCTTCAAGGAGGTCCGCCACGGCGCCGCTGACGACGGGGGTGGCCATGCTGGTCCCGCTCAACTGATAGTAAACGTTGGACTTATATGGACTGGGCGCCCGTTCGTAGTAAGACAATGGGATGAGCGTCTGCGGAAATTCGGCGGCCAAGGCGGCGCTCGGCGCCAGCAAGGAGACCACCAGGTTGCCCGGTGCCACCAGGTCCGGCTTGACAATATGATCGATCGCCGTGGGACCTTTCGAGCTGTAACTGGCAATCAGGTCGTCGGAACGGTTCGGTGTCCCCATCGTCTTCATGGCCCCGACGGTGATGACATAAGGATCGTTGCCCGGGGCGTCGATCGTCCCGTATCCGTTGTTCCCGTAGGAGTTATCGCGGCCGCCATTGCCGGCAGCCACCACGACGGTGATGCCCTGCCTCCAGAGAAATTCTACCGCTTGGCATAGCGGGTCCAGCCGGTAAGTCTCATAAATTCCGCGCCCGAGTGATAGGTTTACAACCCGGATGTTGTATCGATTTCGCAAAAACAGGACGGTGTCGAGGGCCATCAACACGCTGCTGTCTTTTCCTTGGCCGTTGCGGTCGAGCACCCGCAAATTGATGAGGTTGGCCCTGGGCGCCATGCCGCGAAGATGCCGCGTGCAGATAGGGCAGGTTGAGTCCGCAGCGTCTCCGGCGGCGATACCGGCCACGTGAGTCCCGTGTCCATAAAGGTCGTTCGTGCCTCCTCCCGCAAAGTCCTGGCTGTAGACGATTCGGGAGGTGCCGCCCGGATTCTGGAGGTCATGCACCGGCGTAATTCCGCTGTCGATGATGGCGATTCCGACGCCCGCGCCGTCCCAGCCAGCGTTCCAGGCGGCGGCGGCGTTGACGGCGCCGGCGGAGTTATCGAGGAGCATCCCGACCGTTCGGTCGGGTGAAATGTAAGTGACAAACGGAAGCGCCGCGACCAGTTGGATCACAGGCACTGGCAAGGTGCACAGGACAGCGTTCACCACACTGAACGTGCTCTTGACAACGCCACCCAGCAGAGAAATCTGCTCGAGCAGGCTCACCGTCGGTAACTGGTTGAACTGCACAATAACATCTACGCTCGAATTAGGATCCAGACCCTGCAGGTCGGGAGCGACCTTTCCCGTTACGCTTCCGAGCAGGCTGCTGGTCGTCTGCTGCAAGGTCTGAGTGAGGCCGCCTAAGTTGAGTCCTAAAAGTTGCCCAAAGGCCGGTCCGGGAACCATGAGAAGGACAGCAACGGCAAGAATTCGTTTCCGCATAGGGGTGTGGCTCTCCTTGTCGAACAAACTCGGGGGCCCGCCGCCGCCGAGCGGTCGGTGAGCGCTCCGATTTCAGCTCGTTGGCCCTGCTTAACATCGTTCAACTGGGTCTTCGACGGACGGCGGGCAGTACTCGATGACACGGAGGTACCGGTACTTTGGTACTGGCGGTTCTGGAGGCTTGCGCAATCTGTCCGGGGAAGGGGTGTGACCTCAAGGTGGGGATTCGCCGAGCCGATATTGGGGTGAAGGCACGCAGCCTGGCCATCAACGGCCACTGGTCGCGTATCATTATGGCGCATCGGAAGTTAGCGACGCTCCTCGCGAGCCTGGTCGTGGCTTCGGCCACCCTGCCCGGATCGCTCGACGCCCGCCTTGATCCCTCCAAGGCCATTACCCAGTACACCCATGACGTCTGGAAGACCGAGGCCGGCCTGCCCCAAAACTCTGTCCTCGCCATCACCCAGACCCATGACGGCTATTTGTGGCTGGGAACCGAGGAAGGCTTGGCGCGCTTCGACGGTGTGAGCTTCTCGGTCTTCGACAAGCGGACAACGCCCGCGATCGGCACCAACACGATTTCCGCCCTGCTTGAGGACCAGCGAGGCAATCTCTGGATTGGCACGAACGGCGGAGGGCTTACGCGCCGCGACACCAGCGGCCGATTTTTCCGTTATACCACCCGCGATGGACTCGGCAGCGACGTTGTCCTCTCGCTGTACGAGGAGCGGAACGGTAACCTTTGGGTCGGGACCGATGGCGGAGGGATCAGCCGCCTGCGTGACGGGCGCTTTACGACGTATACCGTCCGGGATGGCCTGCCAGACAACTCCGTGTTTTCCATCTGCTCCGGCCGCGACGGCAGTCTTTGGCTGGGCACCCACGCTGGACTCAGCCGCTTCTACGGCGGTCGATTTACCACCTTCGGCCACCGCGAGGGCCTGCCAAACCTTTATATCAAGGCCCTCTACATCGACCACGAGGGCAACCTCTGGGCCGGCACCAATGGCGGCGGACTCGCCAGGCTCCAGAAAGACGGCCGTTTTACCACGTACACCACCCAGGACGGGCTTTCCAGCAACGTTATCTGGGCGCTCTACGAGGATCGTGAAGGAAGTCTCTGGATCGGCACCGGAGCCGGCGGTTTGGATCGGCTGCGCGCCGGTCGTTTTACCGCTTATACGGCCAAGCAGGGATTATCCAGCAATGACGTCTGGTGCCTCTACGAGGACCGGGAAGGCAGCCTGTGGATTGGGACGACCGACGGCGGACTCAACCGGCTCCGCGACGCCGCCTTCACGACCTATACGACGCTCGAGGGTCTTTCGAGCGATGTGGTGTTGCCAGTGATCGAAGCGGCGGACGGCAGCCTGTGGATGGGCACCGATGGCGGAGGGTTGAACCGTCTCAAAGACGGCCGAGTCACTTCGTACACCACGAAAAACGGTCTCTCCAATAACCTCGTCTTTTCCCTCTGCCAAGAGCGCGACGGCAGCCTGTGGATTGGCACGCGGCACGGCCTCAATCGGTATCAAAACGGCCGCTTCCGGGTTTACACATCCCGAGACGGCCTGCCGAACGATGTGGTGATGGCGAGCTACGTCGATCATCGCGGGACATTATGGATTGGGACCCGCGGCGGACTCAGCCGCTTCGACAACGGCAAGTTCGTCACCTATACGACGGAGCAGGGCCTCTCGAACGACAACATCTCCGCGATCTATGAGGATAGCGGGGGCCATCTGTGGATCGGCACGGTCGGCGGAGGGATCAACGAGCTCCATGACGGCATGGTCACCACGTATAGCACGGCCAACGGGTTATCAAACAATGTGATTTGGTCGATCGCCGGCGAAGATGACGGCACCCTTTGGATTGGAACCAACGGTGGCGGCTTGGTGCGATTCAAGAACGGCCGGTTTACGGCGTTCACCACGCGCGAGGGGCTGTTTGACGACGTCGTCTTCCAAATCCTGGACGACGGCCGCGGCTATCTGTGGATGAGCTCCAACAAGGGCGTCTTCCGCGTCGAAAAGCAACAATTAAACGCTTTTGCCCGAGGACAGATTGGCGCCGTCAGCTCGGTTGCCTATGGCACGGCCGACGGCATGAAGAGCCGGGAATGCAACGGCGGCTTCCAGCCCGCCGGCTGGAAGACCCGCGACGGCCGCCTCTGCTTCCCGACCATGAAAGGCCTGGCGGTTATCGATCCCGCCCATCCGGCGGCCAAGTTACCGCCGCCGCCCGTGGCCATCGAGCAGGTGAGCGTTGATCAGCAGTCCTTTTCACCGTCGCCAGGCCTCGATGCTCCGCCCGGCAAAGGTCAACTGGAATTCGAATTCGCCGCGTTGAGTTTTATCGCGCCCGAAAAGATACGCTTCCGCTACCGGCTCGAAGGATTTGACAAACAGTGGACCGACGCCGGCTCGCGCCGCGCCGCCTACTACACCAACCTTCCTCCCGGCACGTACCGCTTCCGGGTCACGGCCTGCAACAGCGACGGCGTGTGGAATGAAGCGGGAGCGGTGCTTCCACTCACGCTCGAGCCGCACTTCTATCAAACCTCGTGGTTCTACGGCCTTTGTGGTCTGCTCGTGATGTCCGTCGGCGTGGCTGGGCACCATCTTCGCGTCCGCCAGCTCAACCGGCGCGAAAGGGAGCTTTCCCGCCGAGTCGACGAACGCACGCGGGAACTGAGACAGGAAATCGTCGAGCGCC
Source organism: Acidobacteriota bacterium (assembly GCA_902812365.1). Lineage (GTDB taxonomy): Bacteria > Acidobacteriota > Terriglobia > UBA7540 > UBA7540 > CADDZC01. Next base: position 30,145 of record CADDZC010000011.1, read on the forward strand.
GCCGCGTGGAAGCCGCCCTGCGCGAAAGCGAAGGTCGCTTCCGGCAATTGGCGGAGAACATCCACGAAGTGTTTTGGGTGCTCGATGCCGACACGGGCAAGGTGTCGTACGTCAGTCCCGCCTACGAGGACATTTGGGGCCAAACCCGCCAGAGCCTTTACGAAGACCCCGCCACCCTGCTCGCGGCGGTTCATCCCGAGGACCGTCCGGCGGCGGCGGCACTGCGGGCAATGTCGCTGGCCGGCATTCCCCAGGAACGAGAGTATCGGGTCATCAACCGCCGCGGCTCGCTGCGCTGGATTTGGGATCGTTCATTTCCGGTTCGCGGCGAAAACGGCAAGCTCGATCGCGTCGTCGGCGTGGCCGAAGACATCACCGCCCGCCGGGAAGCCGAGGAAATCCTGCGCCGCTCTCACGATGAGCTCGAGAGGCTCGTGCGGGAGCGCACCCTCGAATTGACGGAAGCAAACGCCGAACTGCGGGTCGCCAAGGAAGCCGCTGAAGCCGCCAGCTGCGCCAAGAGCGAATTCATGGCCAACATGAGCCATGAACTGCGGACGCCGATGAATGGCATCCTGGGCATGACGCAGTTGCTGCTGGAAACGCCGCTCGGGGATGAGCAGCGCGAGTTTTTGGGCATGGTAAAACTGTCCGCCGATAACCTGCTCGCCATTCTCAACGACATTCTCGACTTTTCCAAGATCGAGGCTCACAAGCTGGAGCTGGAGGCCATCGACTTTGACCTCCGCCAGGTGTTGGGGGATACCCTCAAGCCTTTCCAAGTGCAGGCCGCCCAAAAACGCTTGGAGCTCGGTTGGGATATCCAGCCGGCGGTGCCCCGGGTGATCATCGGCGACCCCGTGCGACTGCGGCAGGTGCTCGTCAATCTGGTTGGGAACGCGCTCAAGTTTACAGAGGCTGGTTCCATCCGAATATCCGTTACCGCCAGCTTCCCGGCCGCTGCCACCGTCGATCTTCGCGTAGCGGTCGCCGACACCGGCATCGGCATTCCGCGCGACAAGCAGTCGCTGATCTTCGAGGCTTTCCAGCAGGCGGACGGCTCCTCGACGCGAAAATACGGCGGCACAGGATTGGGCCTCGCCATTTCGGCGCAGTTGGCCGCCATGATGGGCGGGCGGGTCGAGGTGGAAAGCGAAGTGGGGCGGGGCAGCACGTTCCGCTTCACGGCCCGCTTCGCCTTGCCGGATTCTCCAACCGGCGACTCCGAGGTCGGAGCGGTTTCCGCCTCCGAGCCTCATTCCTCCGCCGCGGCGCGCGCCCGCTAGCCGGCCCCCTTACGTATGCCGGGCCACATACAGCAAGAGCGCGAAAATCGCCACCGGAATCAGCGCCAAGATCACGTAAAAAAGAAGTCGCCGCGGCCACGCCGACCGCCGCCGCTTCCAGTCCCGCAGTTCAGGCCGTTCGCTGACGCCCACCAGCTCCGGATGCTCGAGGTCGTTCGCCAATTCGCGGGCGCTGGCGTAACGGTTCTTGGGATCGCGCTCGAGGGCGCGGTAAATAATCTCCTGCAGCTGGGGAGAGATTTCTGGATTGAGTTCGCGCGGGGGAATGGGATGGTTCAGCAGGCGGTCGTTCATGATGGCGAAGGGATTCGGACCCTGGAAGGGGACCTTGCCGGTCAGCATCTCGTACAGAATGATGCCCAGGGCGTAGACGTCGCTACGGGCATCGCCGCGCTTGCCCCGCACCTGCTCAGGGGAGATGTAATCCGGCGATCCCATCACCTGCGACAGTTTGGCGAAGGTGATGCGCCGCGATCCGGCGTTGCCGGCAATTCCGAAGTCGATCAGCTTAATGCGGTCATCGGGTCCCACCATGATGTTTTCCGGTTTCAGGTCGCGGTGCACGATGCCGTGGCGATGGATATAGTCGAGCGCGTCGGCGATGGCCAGGGCAATGCGGACGGCGCGTTCGACGGGAAGCTTGCCTTGCTCGGCCAGGATGTGGCGCAACAGCCGGCCTTCCACCCACTCCATCACCATGTAAAGCCGGCTGCGATTGTCGTCGGAAAAGACCTTCATGACACCGGGATGATCGAGCTTCTTGCCGATCTCCTCTTCGCGCTGAAAGCGTTCAAAGAAGACGGGGTCGCTCTCCATCTCCGGATGGGGCACCTTGATGGCGACGACGCGGCCGGTGTTCAGGTCAGTGGCCCGAAAAATGGAGGCCATGCCGCTGCGAGCCGCCACGCTTTCCAGCCGATAATGGTCGAGTTGGTCCCCGGGGCGGAGTGGAGTCATTCCGAGTGTGGCTTCGGTGCCGGGCGCGCCGTCGCGGGTCGGATGTCAGCGAATCTGGTAAGGCCGTCCACGATACATGCCCATGCGCTCGATGCTGCGAACACGGATCAGTTGAACGCTGATATTATCGCTGCCGTCGCGCTGGTTGGCAAGGGCCACCAATTGCTGGGCCGCGGCGTGCAGATCGGCCCCGCGGCCAGCGATCTCGGCCATTTCGGAGGTGCAGACGGCGTTGTGGAGACCGTCTGACGACAGCACCAGAACGTCGCCGACAAACAACGGGTGGTCGCTGACTTCGACGCCGACGAACAGGTCATTGCCGAGGGAACGGCTGAGCAGGTGGCGGGCGGGAGTAGCGACAGCCTCGCGCTCGGAAAGAATTCCCAGCCGAACCTGTTCGCTGGCCACGGTATGGTCGCGGGTCCACAACCGGACCTGGCCGCGCCGCACAACGTAGCAGCGGGAGTCGCCCACGTGGGCCACCACCGCCCGGTCATAGCGAAGGCAGCAGGCCACCAGCGTTGTGGCCATGGCCGGGCTGCCGGTTCCGGCCTCGAGCGCCGTGTCATGCACGCGGATATTGGCCGCCTGAAGCAGGCGCTCGAGAAGCGTTTCCAAAGGCTCCCGCGGGTCGGCCGCGCGAAAGCCGGCTATCACGCATTCGACGGCCAGCCGCGAAGCCACCTCGCCCGACGCCTGGCCGCCCACGCCATCGGCGAGGGCAAAGAGCCATCCGCGAGCGCGGGCCTGCGCGGGCGTGGCGGGCAGAACATGGCCCAGATAGTCCTCGTTTTGCTCGCGCGCGCGCCCGCGGTCAGAGAGTTCGGCGAACTCGACATCCAGCATGGAAATGTTGCCCCCAGCGTTACACCCCCTGCCAGGCCCGGCGGGGCCGCCACCCGCTATCCGGCGCTTCCGACGCGGGCATGGACGAGCGTCGTGCGGCCCAGCCGCCGGCTCGCCCGCACAAAATAGATGCCGCCGTAGATGGCCCATACCAGCGCGATGCCCAACGCCAGCAGCGGCTCCATCTTCGTGCCGTACCCCATAAACGGGCCCACCAGGTAAAAACTCATGCAGGCGAGGTTGGCCAGCAAGCCGAATACGGGAATCAAGAGGTGGCGCAGAACCTTGAACTTCGGATGCCGATGGTAGGCGACGATGCAGATAATGCAGCTGAGGCCGTACAACAGAAACGTGCCAAAGTTGGAAGCCAGGGTAACCGTCAGCAAGGAGTTGGGAAGCGCCGCCATCTTGTCGTGAGTGGTGTAGCCAAAACTCGACCAGAAGCCGTGGGGCAGGCTTTGGATGGCCGCATCGGCGGGCGCTCCGGCGTCGCCGAAAGCCAGGCTGACGGCGACGCAACCCACCAGCGCCGAAATCGCCGCCAGTGTCCAAATAGCGCGGTGCGGCGTCAGATTTTTGCCGTGGAGCAGTCCGAAGTGCTCGGGTACTTCTCGGTCCTTGCCCATGGCGTATGTGACGCGCGCTCCCGTGTTCATACACGACAGCGTGGTGCCGATCAGGGCCAGAAAAACGGTGGCCGCTTCGCAGAGCATAAAGATGCGGCCCCGCCCCGGCCCGAAGAGGGCGTCGCCCACCATCACCATCATGTCGCCGATCGGCGCGGCGGAATTCTGCGCGCTCTGCATGGTATAGCCGCTGTTCAGGAAATAATTGGCCGCGAAGTATTCAAACAGGTAGCAGAAGGCTCCCTGCACGAGCAGCGAGGTGATGACGGCAATCGGCACGTCGCGCTTCGGATTTTTCGCTTCGCCGCCCATCGCCGTCACCGATTCAAACCCCACGAGAATCAGAATTGCCACCGTAGCCTGAATGAAGACCCAGCCCCATTTATGGACCGCCACGACGGAGGCGGCGCGCGGGTGAGTCAAAAACGCGCCGTTGGCGTCGCGCTCCGGGTAACTGACACGATAGGGGACCGGCTGGCCTGCAGCGTCGAGCTTCGGCTGCGGACGGCCCGCCGAGTCGCGCACAATGGTTTCTGTCGTTTGGCCGTTCACTACCGTCTTTTGGGTGGCGAACTCATACGTGTAAGCCTCCCCTGACGCCGGATCGAACTGGTAGGCGACGCTGCCCGGGGGGTGGTTCATCCGGTATCCTAACGCCAGCACCGAAAACAGCACTAAGGCGGCGATCTGAATGACGTTGATGGCGATATTGACGGACGTCGATCCGTTCACACCGCGGTAAGCGATGTACGCCACGAGAAACGAGAATCCGACCGCCACCGCCATCATGAACGGAACACCCGGATTGGAGGCGCTCATGAAATTGGGCCATAGCGTCCCCACCAGATACCCGCAGAGGATGCCCATCGTGGCCACCATCACCCCGGGGTAGATCCAATAGTAGAGGTGCGACGCCCAGCCGACGATGAACTTGGACAGTCGCGCGTAACGCCACGCCTGGTCATGATTCAAGAAGGATTGTTCGGCGAAGTAGTACGAGCTGCCCGTGCCCGGGTACAGCTTCGCCATCTCCGCGTAACAGACGGCCGTCGCCAGGCACAACAACAAGGCTACCAAAATGCCCACCCACATGGAGGGTGCCGTAACGCCGGTGGTGGCCTGGATATAAAAAGTGAGCCAGAGAAACGCGCCGGGCGCGATCAGCGCCATGGCGTTCATCGTCAGTCCGGTCAAGCCCAGGGTGGGCTTCATCTCGGGTGCGGTGTTCTCAGTCATTGATCGTCTCCTTATGGAGAATTCAGACATGCCAGCGAAATCATCATCAGGGCATCGGGCGGCCAAGTAAAACGCAAAGTTTCTATCAGCGAGATAATCTTTCGGTATGGGGGTTTCACTTTCTGGAAGCCATAAAAAAAACTGATTGCTACCCTGGCAGGGGGGCACTACGCTGTAACATCGCCGGCCTCACCGGGAACTGAGCATGAAGCTTATCGGATTTCTCTTGCTGCTGGCGGGTTGGCTGATCGTTCTCGCTGCCGTCGCTATGCTGGGGGTGTCGGCCCCGCGAACGGACTTTATACTGGCGGGCTTCGGCGTGGAGATTCTGGGGTTGATTCTGGTCATTCGCGCACATCTGGCCCCGGGGGGAGACCCACGGTGAGGCCCCTTGTTCCTGCCGCGCTTCCGGGAGGGTCCTTGGTTGTCGCGGCGGTCTTCCTTCTTCTCATACCTTTCGCCGCGGTCGGGCTTTCCTTGATCAACACCGGGCTCGGACGGTCTCGCAGCGCTGCCCATACGATGCTCACGTCCTTGGGTCTGATGGCCGTGGCCGCGGTGGTCTATTTTGTTTGCGGATTTGCGTGGCAGGGATTTTCGGGACGGCCCGGATACGAGTTCGTTCTGGCCGGCCGGCCGTGGAACTGGATTGCCGCTGAACCGTGGTTTTTTCAAGGCCTTGACCTCGCCGATCCAGCCTTGCTCGGCGCGTGGTTCGGGATGCTGAGCGTAGGCTTGGCAGCGCTCATTCCGCTCGGGGCGGCCGTCGAGCGCTGGCGCCTATCGGCGAGCCTGCTGTCTACGGCGCTGCTGGCCGGTTGGACCTACCCGTGGTTCGCCCATTGGGTCTGGGGCGGAGGGTGGCTGGCTGAACTCGGCGTCAACTACGGCCTCGGACACGGATTTCTCGATGCCGGAGGCTCCAGCACGATCCAGGCTGTGGGCGGACTCACGGCCCTGGCTCTGGTTTGGATTTTGGGCCCGCGGCGCGGCAAGTACTCGCTGGAGGGAGCGCCCGCGGCTCTGCCCGGTCATAACGCCGTCCTCGTCTTGTCGGGTTGCTGGCTGGCACTGGTCGGTTGGCTCGGCCTAAACGGAGCCGGTTCGTTTCTGCTTTATGGCCTTGAGCCGGGAACGGGGACGGCGCTCATCGCGCTCAACACAATGCTGGCCGCAGCGGCCGGGGTGCTGGCCTCGGCGGCCGTCACCGGAGCGCGCTTCCGCAAGCCGGACGCCTCACTGAGCGCTAACGGCTTCGTCGGCGGACTCGTAGCCAGCTCGGCAGCGTGCGCCTTTATGGCGCCCGCCGTCGCTCTGCTCACCGGCCTAATTGCCGGGGTTCTTGTCACGCTCGCCGTTCCGTGGCTCGAGCTGCGTCTGGCGCTCGACGATCCGGGGGGCGCCGTTTCTGTTCATGCGGTGGGTGGAATCTGGGGCGTGCTGGCCCTGGGCTTTTTCGCGCGTCCCGGCCGCGTGCTCGGCACGCCCGGGGCCGATGCCGGGCAATGGCTTGCCCAACTTGTCGGAGTGGCCACCCTCGTCGGCTTCGTCTTTCCGCTCACCTACGGCTTGAACTGGCTTCTCAACCGCCTGTATCCTCAACGGGTGGCCCCCGAGGCCGAACAGCAGGGGTTGGACCTTTACGAACTCGGTACGGGTGCCTATCCTGAGTTTCCCACTCATACGGACGAGTTCGGCCGCTAGAACTGCCCAAGGCGGCGCCGCAACTTCGCTTCAGTTCGCCGTGACCGCTCTTTTACGGATTTCGATCTCCCCGTTGACGGTTTTCAGCTCGATCTGGCCTCCGTCGTTGCCGAGCATGCCTTGGACGTGGTGGCCCACGAAGCCGTGTTCGTCAGGCAGCCCGAACTCATCCCGAATTTCGCCCGTCACGGTGCGGGCACTCAGGCGGGCATTAACGTCCGGAGGGAGGTCCAGACGGATGGAACCGTTCACCGAACTGATGGAAATGGTATTGGCCACGTCCGGCCGATCGAACGCAGCGTCGATTCGCCCGTTCACTGCCGACAACTTCAGATTTCCCGCCAGGCCGGCGGCGTGGATCCGGCCGTTCACGGAAGAGGCATCCACGCTTCCGGTCACGTCCTGAATATCCAGATTTCCATTTACCAGCTCGATGCCGCGAATGCGCGCGCGCTTGGGGACGGTCAGGTTGTAATCAACCCGGCCGGGATTGTTCCGCCACCTGTGCTCAGAGTACCGCGTCTTAATGTTGACGAACTCGGGGCTGGCTTCTATTTCGATTCGAATGTCCGCCAGCCTCTCCGCGGAGTCCGCACTTTTTCTGGCGTCTACCTGGACCTCGTTGCGGTCCCAGCTCCGGATGTGGACGTCGCCGTTGACGCTGGCCAGGCTAAGGCGGCCCTCGGCGGCGAGAAAATACGTATGGTGAAACTCTTCGCTCAGCGGCTCGCCCGCCCGCGCGCCGGCCGGCGCGACCAACCTGAAGGCTGCCCAGCCCGTCACGACCATGGCTAGGCTCACGATGGCCATCCTTTTCTTCATGACGTGCCCTTCCATGTGTCAGAGTCGATCCCGGCGCACCCGTCTCGGCCGCGATGCCCGAGATGACGCGCCCGATGTTTCCTCATAGTGGCGGTACGTACCTGCTAGCCGGCCGGTTCCGTGTATGTCACATCGGCCGCGAGTGTCGCGCTCGGCGCGAATCAGCTATCATCAGCCCATGGAGCCACCGCGGCGGGAAGGCGCGGCCGTCGTCAAAGCGCCGGAGCCACCGGTTCAGCCGGTGGTTGCCGGCCGGCCGTTTTCTCTCCGCCAGCGCCTGCAGATCGCTCTGGCGGCAGGGATGGGAAGCTTCGCCATCGGCCTCATCGGGCGAACGCTGCGCTGGGAAGTCTTTGGTTGGGATCATTGGGAAGCGGCCCGGCGGCTCGGCAAGGGGCTGATTTACACGTTCTGGCACCAGGAGATTTTTTCGGCCACTTGGTTCTGGCGAAACCGGGGCATCGTCGTGATGACCAGCCGCAACTTTGACGGCGAGTACATCGCCCGCATTATTCGAAAGTACGGTTACGGCGCGGCGCGCGGTTCCAGCAGTCGCGGGGCCACGCGCGCGTTGGTAGAAATGGTCCGCGCCCTGCGGAAAGGGCGTGACGCCGCGCTGACCATCGACGGCCCGCGAGGCCCCTACCACGTCGCCAAACCCGGGGCCGTGCTGCTATCGAAAACCACCGGCGCGCCCATTCTCTGCTTCCACATTGCGCCGGCACAGGCCTGGGTGTTCGCGAAGAGCTGGGATCGCCACCAGGTGCCGCGGCCGTTCAGCCGCGCCGCGGTCTTCATCGCGCCGCCCATTACCGTCCCGCCCGATGCCGACGATGAGGAGCAGGCACGGAAGCTTGTCAACGTCCAGGCGACGCTGGACGGCTTGGTTCAGCAGGGGGAGCAGTGGGTGCGTAACCTTCGCCTCCGGCGACCGCCGAGTCTCGCCCCGAGCCGGTAGCGGCTTCCTCAGGCGGCCAGTTTCTTGAGGGTGGCATAGAGAGCCGACACCTGTTTCCGAGTCTCGTCCAGACTTCCCGAGCAATCGAGTACGAAATCGGCGAGTCGGCGTTTTTCCTCAACCGGCATCTGCGCCGCGATGCGCTGTTCGGCCTCGCGGCGCGTCAGCCGGGCTTTACTCATCAATCGTTCCAGCTGCTGCTCCGGGCGGCACCACGCTACGATCACCTTGTTGAACCGGCCGCCAATGCCGGCCTCGAAGATCAAGGCGGCGTCGACAATGATGACAGCGCGCGGATGTGCCCGGCCGAGCGCCGCGGCCTGCTCCTCCACCCGGCGGATGATCTCCGGGTGGAGCATCGCGTTGAGCGCCTGCAGGCGGGCAGCGTCAGCAAAGACGATCGCTGCCAGTCGCCGCCGGTCAATCTCTCCCGACGGCGCCAGAATGCCGGGTCCGAAGCGGCGCGCCACCTCCTGCCCGGTCGGTTCGGATAAGCGCAACAATTCGTGGCCAATGCGATCGGCCTCGACGATCTTTGCTCCCAGCTCCTCGAACATGCGCGCCGCCGTGCTCTTGCCGCAAGCGATGCCGCCCGTCAATCCAAAGTAGGTCATGGATGGTCCGGGCATCCGCCGCGGCGCATCTTAGCCGCGCGGATGGTGTTGGCCATAAGCATGGCGATGGTCAGCGGCCCGACTCCGCCCGGAACCGGCGTATAGGCTCCCGCCAGCTCGCGAACGTCTTCCGGCTGCACGTCGCCGACCAGCACCGAGCCTTTGGCCGCCAGTTGGGCGAGCGCGGGCTCGGGGTTGTGAAAGACGCGGCGAATCTCTTCCGCGGTCGTCAAGCCCGTTGTGCCGACGTCGATCACGGTGGCGCCGGGCTTGATGAATTCGCGGGTTACGAAAGCCGGCCGGCCCATCGCCGCCACCAGGATATCGGCCTCGCGGGCGAGCGCGGCAAGATCGCGCGTCCGCGAGTGGCAGATGGTAACCGTGGCATGGTGGTGGAGGAGCAGCATGGCGACCGGTTTGCCCACCAGATCGCTGCGCCCGATGACGGTGGCTCGCGCGCCCTCCATCGGGATGCAGCTGCGCCGCAGAATCTCGATGATGCCCGCCGGCGTGCAGGGCTGAAGTCCGGGCCGCCCGCTCACCAGGTTGCCGATGCTAGCCGGGTGCAAGCCGTCAACATCTTTTGCGGGGTCAACGGCGACGAGCACGCGCTTCGAGTCGATCGCCGCCGGCAAGGGAAGCTGGATCAGGATGCCGTCAATGTCGTCGCGGCGATTCAAGCTAGCGACCAGCTCGAGCAGCCGTTCCGTGGTCACGTCGGCGGGCCATTCGATTTTTTCACTGTGCAGTCCGAGCGACTGCGACATCCGCACCTTGTTGCGGACGTAGATCTGCGAGGCTGGATTGTCACCCACCAGCACGGCGGCGAGGCCCGGAGTGATGCCGCGGGCCTTCAGCTCCTGGACTTGCTGGGCCAGCTCCGCTTGGATTTCGTCCCGAATGCGGTTGCCGTCGAGAATGCGCGCGCTCAATTTTTTAGGTTCTCCCTTCCCCGCCGCAGGCAGGGCTGCCGGCGCGGGCCAATTCCGGAAGCGCCGATCGGGCGATCCGGATCCACCCCCCAACCCGTGTTATACTACACTTCGGCAGAGCCACCGAGCTGCTGGCTTCGCGAGGGCGCGTAGCTCAGTTGGGAGAGCGCGGCGTTCGCAACGCTGAGGTCGAGGGTTCGAATCCCTTCGCGTCCACCAATCTCAACGGCCGAAGCGGCCCTGTCCACCCGCTCAGCGCAACCGATCGCGGCCACTCCAATGGAGGCGGACCCGCATCCGCGCTCCTGCTCCGGGGAATCAAGTTCGGGTGCGGTTAGTCCGATATACTATGCGTCTATGCGCTGCCCACAGTGCGGCCGAGAAACGCCCGATACTGCCTCGTTCTGCATCCGCTGCCATGCCACGTTGCGCTTCGTCTGCCCGGCATGCCGGCATCCCCAAGATCACGGCGGCACCTGCGATGCCTGCGGAGCCGACTTTGAAAAATATCTTGAGGTGCTCGGGACTCGGATGGTGGAGCAAGCCGAAGCCGAGCGCCGGCGGGCGCGGGCGCGGGCCTCTCTGCTGCGGCAGGTCCTCCTCTTACCCCTTACCGGGGGCCTCTCGCTGCTCAAATACTTTCACGACCGCATGCAGGGAAAGTAATCGCTAACGATGAGCCGCGCGCCGGGACCGCACGGCTCTCTTAAGGGTTCCCGGTCGCGGACTTGGCGCCCCGGCTGGCCATATAACGCCTGGCATTGGCCAGCAGCGCCGCTGCCTGGGGCAGATCCTCGATCGCTTTAGCCACCAGCGGGTCGTTCTCTACTTCGATCCGCTTGGCCTCGTCCGTGCCGTAAATGACCGCCACCAGTTGCAGCCGGATGCGCTTCTTAATGAAATCGAGATTTTCTTGAACCTCCTCATTCGAAACCGGGATGTGTTGCTGGGCCAGGAACTGCTCGAATTCGCGGATGACCTCGTCGCCGGCCTCGAAGTCCCGCGGCACGGTCTTGTGGATGCCTAAGTAGTATTTGCCGAAGTCATAGAAAGCCCCGCGATCCTGCAGCTTCTGCTCGGCCGGGGTGAGCTTGGGGACCGGCACTTCCACGTCCGGGGTGATGCCGCCGCCGCCGTAGACTTCGCGGCCGCCGTCGGTGAGCCGCACTTCGGTGTGGGGCGCGGGCGCATCCTCGGGGCGATAATAGTAGTCATAGAGAGAAACATGGGCGTAGTCGCGCTGGATCAGGCGGCCGCTGGGCGTGTAGTAGCGGGCCGTGGTCAGCGCCAGACCCGCGTGCTCGCTCAACGGGTAGACGGTCTGCACGAGTCCTTTTCCGAAGCTCGGCTCGCCCATCACCAGCGCGCGGTCGTGATCCTGCAGGGCGCCGGTAACGATCTCTGCCGCGCTCGCCGTGTTGCGGTTGATCAACACTACAATCGGGTACGGATTGCCCTTCTCGCCGCTTTGCACGTAATAGCGCTTCTCGTGCGCCCGCCGCCCGTAATGGTAGACAATCAGTTGGTTCTTCTGAAGAAAGTGCTCGCACACATCCACGGCTTCCTGTAGCAAACCGCCCGGGTTGCCGCGCAGGTCGAGAACCAGCCCTTTCATCTCGTGGTTGGCATTCAACCGCTTCAGCGCCGCCGTCAGCTCTTCGTTGGTGGTCTCATCAAATCCCGTGATGGAAATGTAAGCGACGCCCGGGCGGATCATGAACGCCGCGTCGACACTCGGCCGCTTGATCTCGTCGCGGGTAATCGTGAATTCGAGAGGTTGATCGTAACCTTCGCGGCTGATGGTCACATGAACGACCGTGCCTTTGGGTCCCTTCAGCATGGCCGCGACCTGTTGCACTTGCAGGCCTTCGGCAGACTTGCCGTTCACGGCGATAATCGCGTCGCCCGGGCGCAGCCCGGCCTTAAAGGCGGGCGAGCCGGGAATGGGTACCGCGACGTAGGTGATAAATTTGCCGGCTCGGTTCAACCGCGTCTCGATGGTCATGCCGACGCCGTAATAGCGGCCTTCCTGTTCCTCGCGCAGATTGGCGAAAGCGCGCGGGCTGAAGAAATTGGAGTGCGGATCCAGGGTCCGCAGCATCCCGGGAATCGCCCCAATGCTGCTGTTGTCGGGGCCGTAAATAGCCCGGTCGGCGGGAACGGGATCGGCATAATTCCGCTGTACGAGGTCGTAAATGTGGGTGAACTGCTTCAGGCTCGCCTGCACCGCCGGGTCGTCGGTCGAGTCCGTCGTGGCTTCGACGCGCTGGCCGTAAAGGCCGCCGAGCAAGGCGCCCAGCAAAATCGTGAAAGTGACGAACCAGACCAGCCGTCGAGTGGGCTTCATGCTTTCTATTCCTCCCCTGCCGTCAGTATAGCAGATACGGGTGGAGGGCGAGCCAGCCGTCCCGTTTTCGGGGCCGGCCGTCGTCCGCATCCTGCCCCGCCGCGGCAGCGGCCCCAGCCGCGCAGGGATGGGACCTGGCGGGACCGGGGCATCGAAATTTCCATTTTCCAGACTGGCGTTTCAGGTACGATAGGTTCATGGGCGCTTGGCAGGACTTCCGGGGGCTCAATGCCGGTTACGTGGTGGAACTTTACGACCGTTTTCGCCGCGATCCGAATGCCGTCGATGACGCCACCCGCGCGCTTTTTGAGCGTTGGGGGCCGCCGCCCGAGGAACGGATCGCCGCCCCGCCGCCGGGCGCTCGTCTCGCGCTTTCGGCCAGCGCTGAAATCGACAAGATCGTGGGTGCCGTGAACCTGGCCGAGTCCATCCGCAAATTCGGGCACCTCGGGGCGCAACTCGATCCGCTCGGCTCAAAGCCTCCGGGAGACCCTTCCCTTGACCCGGCCTTCCACGGCGTCACCGAGGATGATTTGCGGCGCTTGCCGGCAACGCTCGTCGTCGGTCGGCGGGACGACTGGGGTGCCAGCAGCGCCTGGGAGGCTGTCGAGCGGCTGCGTCAGGTCTATTGTTCGACGACCGGCCACGACTATGCGCACTTGCGCGACCCGGAAGAACGCGAGTGGCTGCGGCGGGCGGCCGAGGAAGGCCGCTTCCGGCCTCCGAAGGACCCCATTAACGAAGTTGCGCTTCTCGAGCGCATCACCCAGGAAGGCGTTTTTGAGAACTTCGTCCATCGCACCTTTCCCGGCAAGACCCGTTTTTCCATCGAAGGCTTGGGCATGTTGATTCCGGTCATCGACGAGGTGATCGGAGAGGCCGCGGAGGCGGGAATCCGCAACATTCTGATCGGGATGGCCCACCGCGCCCGGCTGAATGTGCTGGCGCACGTTTTGAAGAAGCCCTACGAGCAGATTTTCGCCGAATTCAAAGACCCGGTGCGGCAGACGGCTTTGCGCGGCGATCTCGGCTGGACGGGCGACGTGAAGTATCACGCTGGGGCGCGGCGGGCGTTCGAGGATGGCCGCCATCTGACGGTCGTCGTGTCGATGGCGCCCAACCCGAGTCACCTCGAGGCCGTGAATCCGGTCGTCGAAGGCATGGCTCGCGCCGCCGGAACCGACGTGGCGCGGCCGGGGCCCCCGCGCTTCGATCCCAGCTGGACGCTGCCGCTGTTGATCCACGGCGACGCCTCGTTCCCCGGGCAGGGCGTGGTGGCCGAAACCCTCAATCTTTTTCGCCTGCGAGGGTACACGACCGGCGGCACGATCCACATCATCGCCAATAACCAGATCGGATTCACCACGACGCCGGAGGACGGCCGCAGCACGATCTTCGCCAGCGACCTGGCGCGGGGTTTCCGCATTCCGATCATCCACGTCAACGCCGATGATCCGGTGGCGTGCATTGAGGCGGCGCGCGTGGCCTTCGCCTTTCGTTCTCAGTTTCACAAGGACTTTCTGATCGATCTGATCGGCTACCGCCGGTACGGACACAACGAGGGCGACGAGCCGAGCTTCACGCAGCCGCTCATGTACCAGAAGATCGCCCGTCACCCCACGGTGCGCCAGATTTGGGCTCAGAAGCTGGTCGAGCGCGGCGTCATTCCGGAAGGCTTTGCCGACGAGCTGGTTCGCCGGTACAGCGAAGCGATCCAGCGGGTGATGGCGTCCCTCGAGCCGGAGCGCCAACTGGTGGAGCCGCGGCCGGAGGAGCCGCCCCCCGGCGCGGCACGCCAGGTGAAGACGGGGGTTTCTGCCGAGCGGTTGCGGGAGCTCAATCGCGCTGTGCTGGAACTCCCCACCGGCTTCACGCTCCATCGCAAGCTCGAGCGGGCGCGCGAGAAGCGGCGGGAGATGCTATCCAGCCTCGATGAAAAGACCATTGATTGGGCGGCGGCAGAGGAGCTGGCCCTGGCTTCGATCCTCGAGGACGGCATCGCGATTCGCTTTACCGGCCAGGACGTCGAGCGCGGCACGTTCAGCCAGCGGCACGCGGTCTTGTTTGACTTCGCCACGGGCGAACGCCACGTCCCCCTGCAGGCTTTGCCCCAAGCCCAGGCGGCCTTCGAAATTTACAATAGCCCGCTCACCGAGAACGCTTGCCTGGCCTTCGAGTACGGGTACAACGTGCAGGCCCCCGAACGCCTGGTGATCTGGGAGGCACAATACGGCGACTTCATCAACGGCGCGCAGACCGTGGTCGATGAGTTTATCGTCTCGGCTCGGGCCAAATGGGGACTGACGCCGTCGCTGGTGCTCCTGCTGCCCCACGGCCTGGAAGGTCAGGGGCCCGACCATTCCAGCGCCCGCCCGGAGCGATTTCTGCAACTGGCCGCCGCCATCAACCTGCGCCTTTGCAACGCCACGACGGCGGCGCAGTACTTCCACCTCTTGCGCCGCCAGGCGCTGCTGCTCAAGACGGATCCGCTGCCGCTGGTCGTTTTCACTCCCAAGAGTCTGCTGCGCCACCCCTTGGTGGCCTCGTCGTTGCGCGAGCTGGCGGAAGGCGGCTGGCGCAGCGTCATTGATGACGAGTGGGCGCGGGAACATCCCCAGGCCGTTCGGCGCTTGATCTTGTGCAGCGGCAAGATTTACGTAGACCTGGTCACCAGCGAGCTGCGCCACCGGACACCCGGCGTGGCCATCTGCCGGGTCGAGCAGCTTTACCCGTTTCCGGAAGACGATCTGCGCCCCCGGCTCGACCAGTTTCCCTACCTGGAAGAAGTCGTCTGGATGCAGGAAGAGCCGCGCAACATGGGCGCGTGGGAATTTCTGCGGCTGCAGCTGGCCCGGCTGATCGACGGCCGCTGGCCGCTGCTGTACATCGGCCGTCCTCGCAGTTCGAGCCCGAGCGAGGGGTCGTCGGCCTGGTACGCCGTCAATCAAGAAACGCTGATCAAGCAAGCTTATGATTTGAAGGCAGAGCGGGTGGAAGAGAGCGTTCTGTTGAAAAGAGTCTGACCGCGGGAGCGCCTGGGGTTTGGGCAGGCGGCAATGCTGCTGCTGGCCCCGAGCCTTTAACCCCCGAATCTCCGACCGTGAGGTTTCCACATGCCGGCTAAAATCGTGGTTCCCGAGCTGGGCGAATCGGTTCTGGAGGCGACCGTCGGCCGCTGGCACAAAAGGCCAGGCGACCGCGTGAAAGCAGGAGAGGTGCTGGTCTCGCTCGAGACGGACAAGGTTGACCTGGAAGTGGGAGCGGAGCGGGATGGGATTCTGGCCCGCATCGAGCGCCAGGAGGGCGAAGACGTCAAGATCGGCGACGTGCTGGGGATCATCGAAGAGGCGACTGGCGGGGCCGGTACTGAACCGGAGGCGGCCGGCAAGGCGGCAGCCGACGTAGCGCCGGCCCAGGCGCCGGCGGTAGCCGAGCCCGCGCGGCGGACCGTGGAATCCCTCCCACCCCCGGAGAGCTCGACCCCGCCGGTCGGAGCGACACCGTCGGCCCGGCGCCTAGCCCGCGAGCGGGGCGTGGATTGGGCGCAGATCACGCCGGCAAACAAGGCCGGCCGGGTCACCAAAGAAGACGTCGAAAGGAGCGCGGGGGCAGGTCGCGAGGGGCGGGCGACAGAGCCGGCCGCCGCGGCACCGCCGCCGGCGTTGTTTGCCGGCGACCGCTCGGCGCGGGAAGAGCGTGTCCGCATGTCGCGGCGGCGGCTCACGATCGCCCAGCGTCTCGTTGAGGCTCAGCATACCGCCGCCATGCTGACCACCTTCAATGAAATCGATATGGGGGCGGTGATGGAGCTTCGCCGGCGCCAGAAAGCATGGTTTGAGCAGCGGCACGGCGTGAGCCTGGGCATCACTTCGTTTTTCGTCAAGGCCTCGATTGCCGCTCTGCGGGAGTTTCCGAAGCTCAACGCCGAGATTGACGGCGAGGAGATTGTCTATAAGCACTATTATGACATCGGTGTGGCCGTCGGGGCCTCCGAAGGATTGGTGGTGCCCGTGTTGCGCCAGGCGGACCGCCTCTCCTTCGCCGAAATCGAGCGGGCGGTGAAGAATTTCGCGCGCCAAGCCGAAGACCATACTCTGTCGCTCGAGGACCTGCGCGGCGGCACGTTCACGATCACCAATGGCGGCGTTTTCGGCTCCCTGATGAGCACTCCCATCCTCAACCCGCCGCAAGTGGCGATTCTCGGCCTGCACAAGGTCCAGGATCGCCCCGTCTCGCGGGAGGGGGCCATCGTCACCCGTCCCATGATGTACGTGGCCCTGAGCTACGATCACCGGCTGGTCGACGGCCGGGAGGCGGTTCAATTTCTGGTGCGAATCAAGCAGTTGATTGAAGACCCGGGCAGCCTGCTGCTTGAGGGATGATCCGGCTTGAAACTACTGCGAGACTCGGGCCACGCAGCGCAGGTTGCGCAGGTAGCCGCTCTTGAACAGCCCGGTGGCCGCCCCGGCATTGAGCAAGAGTCTGAGGCGGGGGGAGCTCGCGGTCACCCGCCCCACGGTGACCGGAATGGTAAAAATGTAGCCTTGGGCTCCCAACTGCCCGGAATCGCTGTAGGTGGCGATGAAATCGAAAACGTCCCACGGACCTGACTTCGAGATGGTCGCCAACCCGGGCACCGCCAGTTGGACGGTCTCCTGGGGATTGCCGCTCCAAACGAATTGCCTCGGCCCGCTGGTCGGAGTCAGCGTTTGGCCGCCGATGGTGAGCCGGAAGTCCGTCACGCCGGCCGATGGCAGCGCCAGAAGGGTGTAGCGCAACACGAGGTTTTTGCCGTCGGGATAGAGGGCCTTCTGGATCTCGGCGGCGCTCGCGTAAAAACTCAAATAGGGCGCGAAGGGCTTGGCGTTGCCCCCGGCCGGAGGCGCATGCTGGGCCAGCAACCCGGTCCCGGGCTGAAAGACCGCCTGGAATTCCTGCAGCGTCGCCTCCGTCCTCCCATTGGCATCAAACGGCAGCTTGAAGCCGAGCGTCCGCAGCGCTTCGCAGAGGTCTTTCGCCCCGGGCGGCGGAGCGGCCTTAAAATTCCCGGCCAACTCGACGATCGGGGCCATCAGCAGATTCTGCGCCAGGTTGTTGGTCTCGGGATCGGTTCCCTGACCCTGCGCCACCAGCTTGCTCACCGTGCTCTGCGCCGCCGGAGTCTTTTGCGCGCACTGCTGTTTCTGTTGGTCGCGGTCGGCGGGCGCGGCGGCCAGCACCAGTCGCAGGCAGGATTGCAGATCAAACAGGCTGGCCGTGTAGTCCTTGTTCGGGCTAGCCGGCCCGGCGGGCGTCTGAGCCTCGCAATCCTTGGGGTCGACCACGGAGTTGACCGGGCTGAACACCCCGGCGATGCTTTTCTCGCCCACCGACGTGTTCTGGGCGACGACGCAGAACAGACTGAGCAGCGGCGACCGGGCGCCGGCAATCACGTTCAGCTTGTTGACGGCTTCCTCCGCCCCCCCATAGGGGACGAAGCGGGCGGCCTTCAGAAACGCCTTCCATTCCGCGATAAACTGCTGCTGATAACGATCGCGAATGCTGCTGACCAGGGCGGGCGTGATCGTCGAGGCCACGCTCTGATTTCCCAGCACCCACGATTCTCCCCCGCTGTATCGCTCGGGATGGGCCATGGCGTCCGTCATCCAGTTCCAGCCCTCTTTGGTAAAGGCGCCGGAAACGAGCTTCCTATCCACCACGACCTTGTCGGAGCCGGGATAATCCTGGTTGAAATCGATTCCCCGGCCCGCTTTCTTGGCGGCGTCGGAAAGCATCGCCTGGTAGACGCGCTGGTCGGGCGGGAACTTGCTGAGGTAAATCTGGGCGTTCAAGGCCGCCGCCGGGTCGGCGGGCGAAGCCAGGCAATCGGTCGCGCCGCCGGCCAGCTCCGCGCCGTACGATTCAAACTGCCGGGCGGCGAGTCCTTCAAGGCCCGGATCAAGGGTTCGTCCGCCGCTCCAGGCTTGAGTGAGCACCGGGGCCAGAAACGCGGGATCCTCTTTGGCGTGGGCGCCTTGGCTGGTGGTTAACAGGTAGGCCTTCAGGGTCCGGTAAGGCTCGTCATACGGATCCGTCGGAGCGTTGTACCGCAGGGAATTGAGAAACGCGACCATCGCCGCTTGCGTGGGGCCGAGGAGAAGACGGTCGAAGCCGCGGGCATAAGCCCGGCACACCAGCGGCTCGAGGTCGTCGCCGGCGTAGAGCCACCAGCGATACCGGAGAGGAGGCCACTCGCGATGCCAGCGGCTTAGGGTGGCCAGGTCGCGGCCGAGGCGGTCGAGCGTCTGCAAGTCGGAAACGGCGGGCAGCTGATTGCCGGCGAGCGGCCCAAGCAATGCCGCTGCCCTCACTTCCTCCTCGAGCCGCGACTCGAGCCGCCGGTTGTTGATGAAGGAAACGACGAAGGCGACCGAAAGCACGGCCAGGGCCGCGGTGGCCGAGGCCAGAAGGAATCTTCGCCAGAAGCCGACCCGGGCGCTCGATCCGCTGGCGCCCAAGGCCGCATGATCCTGGAACACCAAGTCGCTGAAGAAGCGCCCGACGAACAGCCACTGGGGAATCCAGCGTGCCCGAGCCGACGGAGCCGCGGCGGCGAACCCGGGGCTCAGTATCGAGCGGGCGTCGAAGGCCACGGTGGCCCCGGCGGGAAAATCCTGGGCCGGGCCGCCGGAGGCCGCTTGCCACTGCCGGGCGTCGAAAATCTGGGTTGCGCCGACGTTCGATTCGGCGGCTGGAGGGCGGAGCTCCGGGGCGAGCGCCGGCGGCGTCTCGGCCAGCACCATTCGCACCCCGGTGAAGTAGAAACCGCGCAGAAACGGGCCGGCGGTCAACTGGCTGGGACGGCACAACTCCACCAACATTTGCACCAGCATCGAGCGCAGCTTGCGGAACTCCCGCGGGAACTCGTAAATGCCCGGCAGCCTCGATTCGTCCGGTTCGCGGCTCAGATACTCGGCGCGATGATCGCTCAAGGACCGGAAGAGCTGCTCGAACGCCGCCGTCAGACGCTTGGTCTCCTCCTCGGCGTACAGGCCGGTGCGGTAGTCCACCATGGGCAGCGTCACGCCCAACGTCTGGGCCGCTTCCTGGGGGTTCAGAGGGGCAACGTATTCGGCAAAGAAGGGGACGGCGTCCGCGCGGGTGAACAGCACGTAGACGGGCAGGTTAATGCCGAGCGCCTGGGCCATCTCGCGGAGCCGCGCCTGCAGCATCTTGGCGCTGGCCATGATTGAGTCCACCGAGGCCGACTTCACGAATGTGTCACAATCAAAGCAGACCACCGCCGCCCGCGCGGCCTGCCGGCGGCCTCCCAGCACGGAACCCAGCTTGGAAGGCGCGAGGCGCCGGATGAAGTGGAGCCAGCGGGCCGGATCGCTGGCCAGCGAACCGGCGGCCTCCGCCAGAATCGCTTGCCGGGCAAACCACAAATTGATCGATTGAGTAGGGGCTACCGCGCCGGCTTCAAAGATCTGGCCGGCCAAATGTTCAGGCTCGAGTCCGGAATGAAGGGCGATGGAGGTCTTGCCGGTTCCGGTTTCGCCCAGCAGCACAATGGCGGGGAGTTTCCCGATCGTCCCCCCGGCTGCCCGCGAGGATCGGAGCTTCGACTCGGCGGCCCGCACCAGATAATCGATATCGTCGGGCCCGGTCGCTGAGCCGGCGGCGGCCGGCGCAGCTGCGTCGGTTGCGGGCGAGGCGCCGCTCTTCGGCCGCGCCCACCAGACGATGATCCCCGCCGCCACCAAACCCAGCGCCAGCATGATCAGGCGCAGCAGCCACAGCTTATTTCCGGCCAGGCCCGCCCAGACCCCAAGGAACCAGGTCAGAACGAGATAGAGGATGATCGCCGCGATCGCCAGCAGTTTCTTTAAGGAGAGATACATGGCAGTGAGTCTCGATGGTCCGGAGCGATGTCGCCGCCGGCGCCGCGAACGCGGCTCCGGGCGGGCACTTTAGTGCCCGCCGCCGGCCCCGAGCGCCGCGATGTCGCGGATTCCGGAGCCCAGTGAGAACTTGAATCCCGCCAGCAGCACGATGGCGAGCGCCAGCGAAGCGATCGCCGCCACCGCGAACCTCTTCACCCACGGGTCGGGACGGACCATCAGTGGGGAACCCCCGGTCGGTGCCGCCGTCGTGCAGAGGGGGGGAGCCGGCCCGCGAAGCCGGCGGATTCGTTCGCCGACGGCTTCCTTGACGCTTCGCAGCGACTCGGTCCCCCCATAGCGGCCGCGAAAACCGAGCAGCAGGCACAGGTGATAAACTTCCAGCAGGTCCGCCAAGCTGGGTGAATCCGGCCGCTTCATCAGCAGCTCGAGGCCGCGAAAGAACTCCTCGCCGGCGTTGCCGGTCTTGAACATCTCCTGCTGCAACGGCATCCGCTTCCAATCGCCGAACACGGCGTCGGCGGAGGCCAGCAGCGACTCATCCAGGAAGGCCACGACGGCGAACGTGGCCAGGCGCGCGTCCTCAGGCGAGTAACCGTTGGCCAGGGCGTCCTGTTCGGCCTTCTTCAGCACGCCGCGCATGTTGGCGCGGAAGACGTCGGCGTTGCGCGCCACTTGACGGTTCGAGCGCACGCGCGCGATTACGGTGAAAATTTCCTGGTACGCGAGCGCCAAGTTTTCAGTTCGGGTCATTCGACTCCTTCGTCGAGTGGAACCGGCTTCCGCCAGAGGTTGCCCGAAGCGGCCGCCGGAGCGGGCTTGGCCACGGGCGCCCGTCCTCCTTACCCTTCCAGCACCACCGAGAGCTCGATCTCCGGATTCGGAAGCTCCCCCGGGACGTACACGCCCACCTGGCGAGTTTTTACAATGTGCTCCCAGCACGGGCCGCTGCGGTCGATGCCAAAGTAATGGAATTCGGGGCGGCGCGCCACGGCAGCCGGCGGCACGGGAAGATGCGTCAGCGCCAAGCCCGGCAGCGCGCGCTTCACAAGCTCCGGCACAAACTTGCTCGAGCAGATTTTGACCGCCGCCGGCGTCCGCGAAATCAACTCCACCTCCCCCACCGGCGAGTGAATGGCGAAAATCCATCGCGCCCGGTCCAGGCACCGCTGATCCACCACGTCGCCCGCGTACAGGTAATTGCCAAGTGGCTTGAGCGGAATCTGGAGGCAGTTGGTGGGCAGGAGCGCCTCCAGGTGGGTGCGGATATGGCGGTCGAGGTCGGCAAAACACGATTCGAGGTTACGGTGGTCGTAAAGCGGCATCAGGCTGGGGTGAGAATCCAGCTTAAAGGTGCACAGCGCCCCTCCCAGCCGCGCCATCTCCAGGAACAACTCCTCGGGATGCCCTCGTTTGCAATGGCAGAGATGCCGCAGTGTGGCCAGCCCGGAGTTGATGGCGTGGCGGTACCAGAAATGGGCGATTTCGGTCGCCGAGAAGCCGGCGCCCAGGCCTCCCGGAGCACGGCTCTGGCGAGCCAAGGCGGAGCTCTTCTCCTCCAAAATGTCGACCAGCCGCCGCGTAATGGACATTAAGCGCTCGGATGCGTCGATCCGCAGGCACGGCGGGATAAACGTCGGATCATAGATGTAATGGCCGGCACCGTCACGGGTGATGCGCGCCATGGGCAGCGTCACCAGGTCTTCCGGCGTCTCCTCCGTCTCCAGGTGAAACCGGATATTCTTCTGGCCCAGCCGCACCTTTCTTTCATCGCCCCCGGTTATTTCGTCACACAGCAGGTGCTCGACGGCCGTGTACCGGACGTGGTGATTGGCCGCTGCATCCGAAACGGCGCAGTTCATTCCACGGCTCTTCCGCGCCGGGACCGCCAGCGCGACGGTCAGGCTCTGGGCGATGGGCGAAAACGACTCGGTGATGTTAACGGGCTCGGGAAGAGCGTCGAACTCGGGCATGTGGAAGGCCAGCCCGTCGGGGAAAAAACCGCGCGCATGGACCAGCGAGACCGTTCCATTCGTAAGTGCCTCAGGATCAAGATGATAGGCCACGAATCCGTAGGGCTCGAACCACAGCCCGGAAGCCACAAACTGAATCAGGTCTTCAAAATAGGAGTTTTGAGCCTGGAAATGCTGCGGGCTCAGGTACATGCCCTCTGACCAAACGACTTTGGACAGCAGCCGCATAATACGTATCCAGGACTTCCGAGCCAGCGGGCCGGCCAGCCGTACGGGATCGCCGGTGGTCCAACAGTACCCGCCCGCGCCGCTTTGGGGATCACCGGAAGCCCGTAATTCCCGAGCCGCCCGTGGGTTGACCATGCTCATAATGGTCAGGCTGAATGCTATTGTCAAGTAGCTCGACGGCCCCCGAGGGCCTCATCCTCGCTCCATTTGGTGTGTACGGTATACGAATTCGTGTAAGCGGTTCGGATAACGCGGGCGGCAGGGGTCGGGGGCGCGCAGCCGTGGTTTCTTGCTAATCTATTGATAATAGGAGCTATAAGAGTTTTTATTGCAATCGAGGCTGGATTTGGCATCCTTCTTGCCCTGGATTACGTGGCAGTTAATCCTAAGGAGGTTCGAACCTTATGAAGAAGTTGCTCACTCTGTTGTTCACTGCAGCCTTGGCCGTTACGATGGCGATGCCGGTGTTCGCGCAGGATACGTCCTCGCAGGACACGTCGACGGCGGCTCCTAAGGCTGAGAAGCATCACAAAGCCAAGAAAGCCAAGAAGGCGAAGAAGTCCAAGAAGAGCAGCTCCGACACCAGCACCGCCAATCCTCAGTAAGTGGAGTGGGGTGCATTCGGGGCTGGCGGCGTACGTCAGACCGCGGATATCCCAGAGACCCCGGGGCCAGTTGCCCCGGGGTTTCTGTTTTTGGGGCTGCTACCGGCGAACCCTGGATCACTTCTGGTGCCCGGGGTGGTACCTCCATCGTCCGGAAGCGTGTACACGCCTTTAAAGTGATGTGACACGCATTGGCGGGCCCTTCTGAGCGCCATCGGCGGGCCCAAAAGGTACGATTTCGGCCCTCGACGGGGCCGGACCGGCAGCCCGGCGTGGCTCACGACCTGCAATATACCTCTGGGCCGCCCCTTAGATGACGGTTCCGGGCTCGGTAGGCTCCGGGATGGCGGCCGTATCATGTTGACGAGCCACCGGCCTCCGTTTTCCCTTCCGCCGCCGGCCGCCCGGCGGCCTGGCTCGCCCGGATCCACGTATCGATATTCCGTTCCAGAATGTCCAAGGGAAGGGCACCTTCCTCGAGGACAGCCTGATGGAACGCCTTCACGTCGAACCGCGTCCCGAGGGCTTGGGAGGCCCGATCGCGGAGGGCCCTGATCTTGAGCTGCCCGATCTTATACGCCAGGGCCTGACCGGGCCAGGCGATGTAGCGGTCGATCTCGTTGACGACGTCCAGCTCCTGCTTGGCGGCGTTCTCCATAAAGTAGTTGATCGCCTGCTGCCGGCTCCAGCGCAGAACGTGGATGCCGGGGTCAACCACCAGGCGCACCGCCCGCCACATGTCGTAGGTGAGCTGGCCGAACTTCGCGTAAGGATCCTCATAAAGCCCCATCTCATAGCCCAGAGTTTCGGCATAAAGCCCCCATCCCTCCCCGAACGCGTGGTAGTACCCGTAACGGCGGAACGGGGGCAGGTCGGTCAGTTCCATGGCCAGCGCCATTTGCAGATGGTGACCGGGGACGGATTCGTGAAGAGTCAGGGCGGTCATTTCCCACTTCGGGCGCGTCTCGGGCCGGTAGAGATTGACGTAATACGTCCCCGCCCGCGAGCCGTCCGCCGCCCCCGGCTGGTAATACGCCGTCGTCGTGTCGGGAGCCACCTGGGCCGGGATCGGCTCGACTCCGTACGGCATCCGCGGCAGCACCCGGAAGACCTTGACCAGGCGCGGATCGATCCGCTTGGCGAGCGCCCGGTACGCGTCCAGCAGCTCCTGGGGCGTCGGAGAGAAGAACCGCGGATCCGTGCGGAGAAGGTGGAAAAACGCGGGAAGGGAACCCCGGAAGCCCGCTTGGGCCATCGTCGCTTGCATCTCCCCGCGGAGCCGTCGCACTTCCTCGAGGCCCACCTGATAGACCCCTTGCGGTGTCAAGTTGGCCGTCGTGTACCGGCGGACGAAGAAGGCGTAGAGGGCCTCGCCGTTTGGAAGCTGCCAGATGCCTGCCTGATCCCAGCAGGCGGGCAGATATCGCTGGACGAAGAAGTCCCGGAAGCGCCGGAAGGCCGGCACGATGCCCAAGCCGATGGCCTTCTGGGCGGCGGAGGCCAGGCGGGTCTGTTCGGACGCGGCGATTGAGGCTGGAAAGCGGCGAAAGGGCTTATAGAACCGGCTCGTGGCCGGGTCGTTGACAATCTGCTGGTCGATCTGAAACGTCACCCGCTGCATCACGACTCGCGGCAGCACCATCCGCTCGGCGATACCGGTTTCCATCAGCTCCTGCGTCTGGGCGAGGTACTGGGGAAAGGAGCGAAGGCGGGCGAGCCAGTCTTCGTAGTCTTTCGGCGTATCGAACGGCAGCAGGTCGGCCAGCTCGTCGGCCGTCTGCGGGCCGCCACGCTGGTTCAGCGGGATCAGATACCAGCGATACCCGTATTCCTCGATGTCCCACTCGCAGTCCTTGGCGAACAGGTCCACGTTCAGTTGGTCGCGCGCCGAAAGTTCCGAGCGCTCGATCGATCGCAACTCGCCCAGCACCCGGCGCTGGTGATCATAACGCTTCCGGATCGCTTCCAGGCTCAAGTCCTGCCAGCGGTCATTAAAGCGCCGGTCACCCAGAGTGGATGCCTCGGTCGGGTGTTGTTCCATCCGATAGTCCCACTCGCGGGCCAACAGATCATGCAAGGCTTTCGTGGCGGCGTTCATGGGAGCCTCCGGGCGGACGGCGGGCGGCTGCGGCGACCTCGGGCCCAACCAGCCCGAAGCGGCCGCCGCCATGCTGCCCCGCATCCAGTCTCGACGGTCCATATTGGCCTCCCTTGGCCACCGCCGGTTCCCCGGGCGGCGCTCGGGCGCACAGCGGCACCAGCTCGGCCGTCGCCGCGCGGGCCGGCGTGCGGCTCTTCATCCTACTTCAGATTGGTCAACGATGGGGCGCTGACCGCCCAGAGCGGATGGCTCCTCAGCCAGGACTCGAACCTGGAACCCTCCGGTTAACAGCCGGATGCTCTACCATTGAGCTACTGAGGAACGAGTGGAAGCAGGGCGACAGCGGTCAAACCGGATGTATAGCACGGTGCGGCGCCCAGGGTCAAACCCGGCGGGCGTTCAGTCTTTCTTGGCCGCATCACCGCCCCGGAATGCGTCCTTAAACTCGCGGATGCCCCGCCCGAGGCCTTTACCGAGCTCGGGCAATCGGCCGGGCCCAAACAAGATCAGCACGATGACCAGGATGATCAGCAGGTGAGTCGGTCTTAGCAAGCCTTCCACGTTCACGCCTCCCCGCCGCCGAAACCCGGGCCTTCCGGTTTCGCCGGCGTCCGCTTCGCGCTAGCCTAGGTCTTCTGCTCGGCCTTGGCTTCTTCAACCTTGGCCTCGGACTTCGAGGTCTCGGCTTTCTTGTCTTCGCCGCTCAGGCCACCCCGCATGGCTTCTTTGAACTCCCGAATGCCTTTGCCCAAGCCGCGCCCGAGGTCGGGTAATTTCCCTGGTCCGAACAGGATCAGCACGATCACCAGGATAATAATGAGATGGGTCGGCCTCAACAAACCTTCCATCGCCCAGCCTCCTTACGCCGCACCCGCGCGGCGTCCTTGCCGTTCGCGGCGCGCCTCGCTTCCTCCCCGGGGCCACCACGCTGCCGACATTATAGCCCAAAGCGGCCGGCAAAAGCCATGATTCGCAACTCGTCGAGCCGAACAGTGAACTGCCGGGTTCTGGCTCCGCCCGGGCGTCTGATCCGTGATGACGGAAGAGCCTGCCGGCGACGCCTCGCGGGCAGTTGGCCGCGCCCGGTTTTTGCTTGACGCCGCCCTGCCATTGCCGTAAAAGGATGAACTTCCTGCGAGGTCGCGCCACGGCCCGCGGAGAGTGCCCTGGCTATTTCCGTCCCGAGGTGAACCATGACTGGATCCTGCTCGCGCCGGCATTTCATGAGAACTCTCTCGCGCGCTGGTGCGGCGACGGCGGCTTCCGCGTGTCTTCCGCGCGGCGGCCGGTCGGCTCCCGGCCGCTATCAGGCCACCTGGGAGTCTCTTGCCCAGTACCGGGTGCCGGACTGGTATGGCGAGGCCAAGTTTGGCATCTTTCTGCACTGGGGCGTCTATTCGGTTCCTGCCTACGGCAGCGACTGGTATCCGCGCCAGATGTACCTGAAGGGCACCGATACGTTCACTTACCACGCCGAACACTGGGGTCCGCAGTCGATGTTCGGCTACAAAGACTTTATTCCCCTGTTCACGGCCGAGCGCTGGGATCCCGAGCGCTGGGTGGAGCTTTTTGTCCGCGCCGGGGCGAAATATGTGGTGCCGGTCGGCGAACACCACGACGGCTTCCCGATGTATAAGTCGATTTTTACGCGCTGGAACGCGGCCGATATGGGTCCGCGCCGTGACGTGGCGGCCGAGCTGGCGCGCGCCGTGCGCGAGCACGGCCTCAAGTTCGGCATCTCCTCCCACCGTGGCTTCAACTGGTCGTACTATACCTTCGGCCAAGGCTACGATACCGATAATCCTCGTTATTCCGGTCTCTACGGCCAGCCTCATGCTCCGACGGCGCTCGCCAGCCATCGCCCGGGGGAACTGGTGCAGGAACCCTCGACGGATTTCCTCGAGGACTGGTTCGGGCGCTCGGCGGAGATGGTCGACCGCTTCCAGCCCGATCTGTTTTACTTCGACTGGGAGATCGGGGCGTCGGCGTTTTTGCCCTACCGGCGCCAATTCGCCGCCTATTATTACAACCGGGCGGAAACGTGGGGCCGGGGCGTGGTGCTGACGTATAAGAATCAGGCCTACCCCGAGGGCACGGCCGTGCTCGACATTGAGCGCGGACTGCTCGGCGACATCCACCAGCATCCCTGGCAAACCGATACCTCCGTGGGGTGGAAGTCCTGGGGATACATCCACGATGAAGATTACAAGACGGCCGCCGATCTGCTGCCGGAGCTCATCGACATCGTCAGCAAGAACGGTTGCCTGCTGCTCAACGTCGGCCCCCAGCCCGACGGCACCATTCCCGGGGCCGCCGAGGCCACTCTGCTCGAAATGGGTCGGTGGCTCGGGGCGAACGGGGAGGCGATTTACGGCACTCGCCCCTGGAAGGTGTATGGCGAAGGGCCGGCTCAGTTTAAGGGCGGCGCCTTCGGCGAAAAGAAGGGACAAACGTTTACGCCCGAGGACCTCCGATTTACCGCCCGAGGCGATGCGCTCTACGTTATTGCACTCGGCTGGCCGAGCCGGGAGCTGAGGGTTAAGTCGCTGGGTATGAAGGCCGGGTTGTTTACGGGAAGGATCGCGCGCGTCAGCCTGCTCGGCAGCGACGCGGAGCTCGCGTGGAATCGGGGCGAAGAGGCCTTGACGGTCAAGACACCCGGGGAAAAACCGGGCGCGATCGCCTACGTGTTCAAGATCACGGTGCAGAGCTGAGCGCCGGCGTTTCCGGCAGCCTGCGATAAAACGACAATTGCGTGTCCCCGTGCCGGATGGAGCGGGTTCGCCGCAGGGCGGCGTAACGCTCTTCCAGGCGGATGCGGCGCGAATGCTGGGCGATCACGATCCCTTGCGGCGCGATGAGGCGGGAGCGTCCGAGTTCGCGGAGAACGCGGTGGTATTCCCCGATCGCGTCATAGGGAGGATCGAGAAAGAGATAGTCAAACTGGGCGCTTTCGGCTTCCAGGCGCTCCAAACCCTTGTTCGCCTCGCAGGCCAGGACTTCCACGCCGTCACGAATGCCCAGCGCGGCCAGGTTCTGCCGGATCAACCGGGCCGCCGGACGGTGGCTCTCGATGAAGACAACTTCGCGGGCTCCCCGGCTCAAAGCCTCGATGCCGACGGCCCCGCTGCCGGCATAGGCGTCCAGGAATCGCGCTCCGCGGATGCTCGGGCCGAGCACGTCGAAGAGGGTTTCGCGCATCTGTTCCGAGGTGGGCCGCAGGCGGCCGCTCTTGAGCGTCCGAAGGGTCAGACCTCGAAATTGGCCGGAGATAATGCGCATCAGGGGTTATGCCACGCTCGACAGTCCGTAGCGGCGCGGCCAGGCGGCGCGCAGATAGGCCACATAGGACTCGAATTCCTCGGGCGAGCCGGGATGCGAGAGAAATTCCGCCGCCTCGCGCCGGGCCCATTCCAAAATATCCTGGTCGCGAAGCAGCTGGGCGATGCGGAACCCCGGGATGCCCCACTGGCGCGTGCCGAAAAACTCCCCCGGGCCCCGCAGCTTCAAATCCATCTCGGCAATCTTGAAACCGTCGGCGGTCTCGACGAGGGCGTTCAGGCGCTCGCTGGCGACCTCGGTGCGGGCGTCGCCGGCCACCAGCAGGCAATAGGATTGTCCCGGCCCGCGTCCGATGCGCCCGCGAAGCTGATGGAGTTGGGCGAGGCCGAAACGGTCGGCATGCTCGATGAGCATCACGGTGGCGTTCGGAACATCCACGCCGACCTCCACGACTGTGGTCGAGACGAGGATCGGCGCCTCGTTGGCCTTAAAGGCGCGCATCACGCGGTCTTTTTCCTGGCTCGGCAGCCGGCCGTGGAGCAGTTCCACGCGGAACTCGGGAAAGACGTTGCGGGCCAGGTGTTCGTGCATGCGGACGGCGGCCTGCAGTTCCAGCCGGTCGGATTCTTCGATCACCGGATAGATGACGTAGGCCTGCTCGCCGCGGCGGACTCGCTGCCGAATCCACTCGAAGGCCTGGGGGCGCTCGCGCTCGCTGAGCAGCCGGGTGACGATGGGCGAGCGGTGGGGAGGCAGCTCGTCAATAACGGAACAATCGAGGTCGCCGTAGAGGGTGAGGGCGAGGGTGCGCGGAATAGGCGTGGCCGTCAGTACCAGCACATCGGGGGGCCGGCCCTTGCGGATAAGCTGGTAACGCTGCAACACTCCGAAGCGGTGTTGCTCATCCACGATGACGAGCCCAAGCCGGGCAAACTCCACGTCGCGCTCAATCAGGGCGTGGGTGCCGATCACCAGGTTTAACCCGCCTTCGGCGATTCGTTGCTTGAGGGTAGCCTTTTCGGCTGGCTTGCGGGAGCTGACGAGCAGATCGAGCTGGTAGGGCAACGGCTCGAGCAACTGCCGGATGGAGAGATAGTGCTGGGTGGCGAGAATTTCGGTGGGAGCCATGAGCGCCACCTGGTAACCATTCTCGATAGCCACGATGGCCGCCTGAAGGGCCACGATGGTCTTGCCGGAGCCGACGTCGCCTTGCAGCAGCCGGTTCATGGGGCGCGGCGAGCACATATCGGCGACGATTTCGCGGATGGCGCGCTTCTGGGCTCCGGTGGGATGAAACGGCAGAATGCGCCGGATCGCCTGCCGGGCGGAGTCCGTCACCTGGAACCGAATGCCTTCGACCGACTGCGCGCGCCGCCGGCGCAGCAGAAGCCCGGCGCTGACGTTGAACAGCTCCTCGAAGATCAGGCGGACCTGCGCCGACGTGCGAAAGGTTGCCAACTGGTCGAGCGGGGTGTCGGGTTCGGGGAAGTGGGTGAGCCGGAGGGCCGTGGAGCGATCCATCAATTGATTCCGCTCGCGCACCGAGCGGGGCAGGCATTCCACCACTTGGCCGTCGGTCGAGGCCAGGGCGTTCCACAGAAGATGCCGCAGCACGCGCGGCGTGAGCCGTCCGATGGATTCGTAAATGGGGACAATTCGTCCCACCTCGAGTGATTCGCCGCCCTCGGTTTTCTCTTCCGCGAGAATCTCAAACTGCGGCTGGAGCATCTGCAGATTGCCCGTGCCAAAGGGATCGCGCTCCACCTTGCCGAAAAAGAACACCCGCTGCCCCGGGCGAAACACCCGGTTCTTTTCCAGGTAGGCGGCGTTGAACCATTTGCAACGCAGGATTCCGGTGTCGTCCCGGGCAGCCAGGTCAAAGATATACGTGCCGCGACGGGTGCGCACCGGGCCCGCCGTGAGGACCTCGGCCAGCACGGTCGTGGTCTGGCCGGGGATCAGTTCCCGGATCGGGGTGGTGCGGGTGCGGTCTTCGTAGCGGAACGGAGTGTAGTAGAGCAGGTCCTCGATGGTGCGGATGGCGCGCGCGGCCAGCATCTCGGCGCGCCCCGGCCCGACACCCTTCAGGTACTGGACATCCGAGCCGGGTTGGAGCCTGGCGGCCATCGTTCTTCGCCCTGCACTTTACAGTGTATCCGATCGGCCGGGCGAAGAGCCGCGGCCACTATCCGCAGCCCGTGGCCGGTCGCGCCGGGGGGCGCAACAGTTGCCGGAGGCGCAGGCGCGCCTTGTGGAGCTGCGACTTGCAATTGCCGATCGAGCGGTTCAGGAGGCGCGCAATTTCGCTGTGTTCGTAACCCTCGATATCGTGAAGCACGAAGACGGTGCGATAGCCGTGCGGCAATTTCCCGATGGCGCGCGCCAGGTGGAGGCGGTCTACGCTGGCGGCCAGATGAGGGTCACCCGCGCCGTATTCGCGCTTGGCCCCGTCCTCTCCGTCCGTCCGGCTCTCCTCGAGCGGAATCTCCCGGACGGCCTTCCGCCGCAGGCTCATCAGGACCGTGTTCACGACGAGGCGGTGCAACCAGGTCGAGAAAGCCGATTCGCCGCGAAAGCCCCTGATTTTGCGAAACAGTTGCAGGAACGCCTCCTGGCAGAGGTCTTCGGCCTCCGCGCGATCATTGGTCATGCGCAAGCAGAGCCGATAGACGCGCTGCCGGTGCATTTCAAACAACGCCGCAAACGCTTCTTCATTTCCTTCGCCAGCCCGCCGGATGAGTTCGCGCTCGCGGGCGCCGGCGGGAGCCTGGCTCTCGCCGCTCGGCGCCGGGATGGCCGCCGAGGCGGGCGATTCTCTGTTCATTTCCACCGCTGGGCCGAGCTCACTGATTGAATTCATTCCGCCTCCCTAGTTCCGCCCTCCGGCCGCGGTTCGGCGGCGGTGCGGGCGACCTCGCGCCTCCGGCCCGCGGGTCTGTTTATTAGACGACGAAACGCTTCCGACGTTCGTCGCCGGCAAGTCAATAAGTTGTCCTTTTCGCAGTAGCGAGCCTGTTCTTGAGCGAGACCGGACGGCCACCTTCCCCCGCTCCTCACACGCGCGGCCCGGATTGCCGGCCATTGGGGGCGGTGGTTGGCTGGGGGAAACGGCAGCGTCAAAATTTTCATTAGAAAACCCACAGACCTGCTATAATTCCCCAACGGGTAGTAATCGCACACAGACTATGGGCCAGGCCGGGAGCTCGGCGGAGGGGCGGGCGGAAGATCCGCTCCAGTCCTCGTGCCGGAAGCTCGGGCCGGGCTGGAAAGAACGGGATCACTCCGGTGGGTGGCAAACTCATCTTGCTGGTGGAAGACAATTCCAGTGACGAGGAGCTGGCCGTTCGCGCGCTTCGCCGCGGCGCTCCCTCTCATGAGATCGTGGTGGCGCGGAGCGGGGTGGAGGCGCTGGACTACCTTTTCGCTGAGGGGGTTTATAAGGGCCGTGATAGCGAGCGGAGGCCGGACCTGGTCCTGCTCGATCTAAAACTCCCCAAGGTTGACGGCCTCGGCGTGCTCGAGAGGATACGCGCCGACGAGCGAACCCGCCTGATTCCGGTGGTTATTCTGACCAGCTCGGCCCAGCAGGATGACGTGATCCGGGCTTATCGGCTCGGCTGCAACAGCTACCTTCACAAACCCATTGACTTTTCCCGCTTTGTCGAGATGGCTCACACGGTGGTCTCCTACTGGCTGGAAATGAATGTCGTGCCCGGCGAAGGGGGTCGCCCGGCCTGAAGCCGGCACGCCACGCCGATCAGCACGGGGGTTGGCGTGTGAAACGCCGGACGCGATCCCTACCGGCAAGCGGGTCCCGGCAGGGGGAAAGAGGTGCCCAATGGCGAGAAGTGATGGCCGCTTGGCGGAGCAGTTTCTGGCACAGGCCGCCCGCTCCCTTCAGAAGCATCATTTGCCGCGCATTGAGCAGTGTCTCGCGCGGCTTTCGCCAGAGCAGATCTGGTGGCGGCCGAACGAGGCCTCGAACAGCGTCGGGAACCTGGTCTTGCATCTGGCGGGCAACGTTCGCCAGTGGATTACTTCGGGACTCGGCGGCGCCCCCGACCGCCGCGAGCGCGACCGGGAATTCGCCGAACGCGGACCGATTCCGGGCCGGCGGCTGGCGGCTAGGCTGCGAAAGACAGTGCGCGAGGCCTGCGGCGTGCTGCGCCGGCTCACGAGTCGCGACCTCGCGCGGGATTACAGGATTCAGAAGTTCAACGTCAGCGGTTTGACGGCCGTCCTCCACGTAGTCGAACACTTTGCCCACCACAGCGGCCAGATCATTTTTGCCACCAAGCTTCAGTGCGGCGAAGACCTGGGATTCACGCGCCTGCCGGGATCCACGGCGCCGCGAGCCGGGCGGAGACTGCCCGCCGTCTGACGTCGCGCGCCCATCGGCGGAGACCGTGCCCGGTCGAGGGGCCGGCCGGCATCTCAGGGAAGCTGGTGGACCTGGCGGGCGAGCAGGACGTAGGAGCCGGGAGGCGTGGTCACCCCATTGACAGCTACGGGCTGGGCTTCGTAAAACAGCAATCCCTTCACCAGCAGTGATGCCTGAGGCGTGAGGCGGCTCAAGCCGACCACATTCAGGAAGCTCGTGAGCGGGCTCGTGAACACGTAAATGGGAGCCGGCGGAGCGCCTGGACCCGCGAACAGGGAGGCGCAAGGTTTGAGGATGAAGCCTCCAGTGCGATCATCCGAGCCTTGGGCGAGGAGCTGGACGAACGCGCCCTCGTGCGTCTGCGGCTTCAGGTAGATCGAGTCGGCGGCGACGGTCGTGGGGGCCAGCGTCCCGGTGGCCGTCACCGAGCTGGGCGGCTTGGTGAACGCGCCGTGCACGACCAGTTCCTGCCCCACGGCAATGGCGGTGGGGCCAAAGTCGAGATGGGCGAAGTTGGTGCTCGGAGACGAGCTTTGATAAATCGCCGTGGAGGGAACATTCACCACCACGACCGAGTCGGGCGGCACGTCGCTGGCCAGTCCCGGGTCGGGCTCCTCTTCCGCCAGAAAGAAGTTGAACTGGGTGACGTCGCCGTTCGGGTCTTTGGTGACGGTGAAGCGGCCGCTGGCGTCCGTCCCCGTCGGCAGCACGTAGCCGATAAAGCCCAGTTTGTTCTGGGCCACGGAGGCCTGATTTTCGATCTGGACGGTGCTGGCCACGAAATTGCCCTGGGCGTCAAGGTTGCCGTCGACTTCGACGACGCTATCGGTCGGTAATTGATTGAGCGGCACGGGCGAGCAAATCTGGTTGGACACGGTGGCCGGGGCGCACAACTGGGTGGAACTGGTCAAACTCGTCAAGATGGAGGGACCGCTGCCACTGAGTAATTGCAACGAGAAATCCCCGATGAAATTCGGATTCGAGCTTGAGGTGTCCACCTGACGGATATACCCGATGACGTCGTCCATTTCGCCAAATCCCGTTGCCGGATCGGACGGCACGGGCGTCATGAGGAGGATCGGATTAATCGTACCGGTGATTTGGCCGCGGGCATCGACCTCAACCGAGTGCGCGAGGTCAAGATCGATCTTGAGGGCGGCGACCTGATTCCGTCCATTGATTGGCGGAGGAACGACCAGTGGGGGGTTGATGTCCACCGTAATGGGTTTGTTGCCGGTCGTCAGCGTGGTTCCCACCACGCGAATCGGCGGGTTTTGGGTGGGGTCGAAGACGACCAGCTCTTGCTCCGAGAGTTTGAGTTTCCCTTGGACGTAGGTGCCCGCCGGTACCGAGGAGTCGATGCCCAGTATCGTCGAGAAGCCTCGCAACTGGTTGAAATCCACGTGGATGAAGCTGGTCAGCGGATTCAAAATATGGGGACCGACGGTGCTGCCCGCCACTTCGGTGATGAAAAGATCGGTGATGGCGGCTCGGAACGCCAAAACGTCACAGAAGGGTGCGTCGCCAACCAGGGCGAATACGGAGCCATTGCCCGTGGTCTTGGTGGTGCCCGAGGAGCTGCTACCGCAGTTCGACACAGCAACCGTGGCCAGCGGCACCAGGCTCATCGCCAGAATCCGCCTTAGCATTCGCCCCTCCTGATCATTCTTCGGCCCTCCCTATTCCCAGACCGGTGCGTTCCGCCGACTATGCCTCAGTTGCCGGTGCCCGAAAGATGCCTGATCGCACGCCATGGCCCTCCGTACGCCTCGTCAAAGCGACAGGGTGGGGGACGGGTTGCAACAGGCTCCTAAGATGGCAGGAACCGAAGCGCGGGTTATCCGCGGCGGACGCTCCTCGCGCGGGCCAAAAGACCACCAATCAATACAAATACAGTGAAGCGGCGCTCTAAAGCAAGAAGGTATGTATCCAGTTAACAGTCTCCCCGGCCATCGAACGGCGCGGCCCGCAATCTGCACGACGCGGCGGACGGTCATGGCCAGCGACAACCTCGAATCCCGCGTAATTTGTCAAGAAGATGGCCGCCCTTCCGGGAGCTTTTCGGGGCCTGATGGCCAGCATTTCAGAGTTTTACGCGTCTGTTTTCATCGAGCATCTGATCATGGATCAAACGATCGCCGCGGCAGCCGTACAAGCTGGATCACTCGTCCCGTTAGTTGGGGAAATCAAGGCTCGCAGGCAATGCCCGGCGGCGCCCTTCATGCCTAATGCCGCAGCCGATATCCATACGCGCTGAACGGTACAACTATGCCCATCCGACCCCGCCGGCGGATGGCGTGTGTCCTCGGGCGCCTTGACGCAGGACGGCACGGGCGCAGGCTCTCGGACGTATCAGCACGATGGCCAGAAGCACCTCGCTTCGATCGATAACGGCACCCCGGCGAGCTATGTATATGGCGCGCAGGAAAGCGGGTGGAGCGGAACGTAGGCGGGTCCTAGATGGAGTATGCTTACGGCCGGGACGGGTCGGAGGCGGGGAACAATCGGACCACCTGGACGGAGACGGCGTCGGCGTCGGATCTAAACCTTCAGCTCGGATGTTGCGGTTCTCCTCTATAGGGTCGATGTGGGGCCGAGCCAAGGAATTGATCGAGAAGTTGAAAGGATATCACCTAAATAATTGAAAATAAAATAGATATTATGGCGGAGAGGGTGGGATTCGAACCCACGTGCCCGCTTTTGGCAGGCAAGACGCTTTCGAGGCGCCCCCGTTATGACCACTTCGGTACCTCTCCGCGGAACCGGCGAGAAGGCCATCGTCAGTGCTGGGATCGCTTTGCGCGGAAAAAGCCGGCAAGTAACTCCGCACAGTCTTTTTCTAATACCCCGGACCGCACATCCAGCCGACGGTTCAAGCTGGGGTGGCCGAGTACGGATAGGACCGACCCAGCCCCTCCCCCCTTCCGGTCGGCAGCTCCGAACACGACCCGCTTCAGCCGGGCATGCACGATGGCTCCCGCGCACATGACGCAAGGCTCAATTGTAACATAGAGAGTGCACTCGTTGAGGCGGTAGTTCCCCAGCTTGCGGGCTACCCGCCGCAGAGCCAGGATCTCGGCGTGCGCCGTCGGGTCGTGGAGATGAATCGGGCGGTTGTGGGCGCGGGCCAACAATCGTCCGTTGCGAACGATTACAGCCCCCACGGGCACTTCATTCTCGCGGCGGGCGCGCTGGGCTTCACGCAAAGCCAAGCGCATGTAGTGGGCATCATCCGCATCGGGAACGGATCTCTGCGTGCTCGAGGGCATACTACCTCATCGTATCATACCCGCTGACTTGCATTTACGTTCGCGCTGCCGATCCAGCGCCGGGCCGGAGCGCACAGCTTCGCGCCTTGCGCGTGCGACCGCACGCGCTCTCTGATGCGTTCCCCGCGAGGGTGAGCGAGGATCGAATTCGCGGGTCCGGTAATGGGGAGCTTGTTTCCAAGGCGGGACACGGGGCAAGACTGAAACATGAATCCGCGAAGTAAAACGTAGGCCACCGCCCGGCGCTAGAGTGCGCCAACTGCACCGTCGTTTGCGCCGTGAGCCAGAGCGAGCCCTTGAGAGTCAGGGCGCAGGACGCTGGTAAGCTCCGGGGTCGCGTGGCCGGCCAAGGCCTGGCGGCTCGTGCGCCCATGGGACGGCTGGCCAAGACCCTGCCGACGGATGCCAAGCCTCGTGATAAACTCAGAGTGGGAGGGATGGGTGAGTGGTTGAAACCGGCGGTCTTGAAAACCGTTAGCCCCGCAAGGGGCTCGGAGGTTCGAATCCTCCTCCCTCCGCCATCCCAACCGAGGAGAGCCGTGTCCATATCGACTGCAGCTTCGTCCGCCGTTTTTGCCGTCTATGAGCCGGTGATCGGGCTGGAAGTTCACATTCAGCTCCTCACGCAATCGAAAATTTTCTGCGCCTGCTCGACACGCTTTGGCGACCCGCCCAATTCCAACATCTGCCCGGTCTGCCTCGGCTTGCCGGGGGCGCTGCCGGTGCTGAATCGGGAAGCGGTCACGATGGCGCTGAAGGCGGCGCTGGCGCTGAACTGCAGGATCAATCCGCGTTCTCGCTTTGCGCGCAAGAACTACTTTTATCCCGACCTTCCCAAGGGATACCAAATTTCACAATATGGCGAGCCGCTGGCGGAGCAGGGCGCCCTAGAGATGGACATCGGCGGCGCGTCAAGATCCGTCGGCATCACCCGCGTCCATCTCGAGGAAGACGCGGGCAAATCGCTCCATGAAGGATTTCCCGATTCCGATGAAAAATCTTACATTGATCTCAACCGCTCGGGCGTGCCGCTCATCGAGATTGTGAGCGAGCCCGACCTCCACTCGCCGGACGAGGCTTACCAATTTCTGACGCGCTTAAAAACACTGATGCTTTACCTCGGCGTCTCGGACTGCAATATGGAAGAGGGCAGCCTTCGTTGCGACGCCAACGTCAGCGTGCGCCGGCGTGGCGCTGCGAGCTTGGGCACCAAGACCGAGGTGAAAAACTTGAACTCTTTCCGGTTCCTGCAGAAGGCTTTGACGTTTGAAATTGAGCGGCAGATCGAGGTGCTCGAAGGAGGCGGGACCATTCAGCAGGAAACGCGCCTGTGGGACAGCCGCGAGCAGCGCACCTACGGTATGCGATCGAAGGAATTCGCCCATGACTACCGCTACTTTCCCGAACCCGATCTGCTTCCTTTACTGATTTCCGAGTCGTGGAAGGAAAGCATCCGACGCTCGCTGCCCGAACTCCCGCATCTTCGCAAGGCGCGCATGATGCGTGAATACGGGCTTGGGGAGCAGGAAGCTTCTCAGCTGACCGGCTCTCCGGCGCTGGCCGACTATTTCGAAGAGGTGGCTAAGGCATCTGGCGAGGCCAGGCTTTCTGCCAACTGGATCTTGGGCGACCTGATGTTCCGGCTCAACGAACGCCGCCAAGACATCACCCAGACGCCGGTCTCGGCCGTCGCCCTGGCCGAACTCGTATCGCTCATCGCCGAGGGAACCATCTCTGGGAAGATGGGGAAAGACATCCTGGCGGAGATGTTTGCGAGCGGCCAGCGCGCTAGCCAAATCATGGCCGAAAAAGGACTCCAACAAATCAGCGACGCCGAGGAGGTCGGCAGGGTGGTGCGCCAAGTGATCGCCGCCAATCCCAAACAAGCCGAGCAATACCGCCGGGGAAAGACGGCTACCCTGAGTTGGTTGGTTGGCCAAGTCATGAAAGCGACGCGCGGCCGAGCTAATCCTCAGGTTGTGCAGGAAGCTTTGAAGAAGGAGCTGGGACCGTCTGCTCCGGCGTGAGCTTCGTGTTTCCCCATTCCTAGGATTTCTGCAGGCTCTGCTGTAACTCAGCCACAATCTCCCGCGCCACCCGGCGGGCGCGCTCGATTTGATCCGGCGGCAGAGAGATGGCTGCCACCTTGGCATGGCCACCACCGCCGTATCGCTCGCAAATGGACGCCAGATTGGCGCTGGTGGGCGCGGAGTTCCAGGGATTGCTCCCCACGCCAACCTTCGTGCGCTCCGGCGAGGCGCTGATAGCGACGCTGTAAACCGCCGTTGGGAACAAGTGGTACGGTATGAACTTATTAAAACCTTCGAAGCTCTGATCGGTCAGGTCGAAGAAGAGCACTCCATTCTTCATTTCAGCGCGGGAGCGGATAATTTCGATGCAATGCAAGTGGCGCTGGTACAGTTCTTCAAAAGCTCGGCGGATGGGGGGCAAGGCGGCGATCTCGGCCAGGGGCTTGGTGGCCAGCTCCGGGATGAGCCGGGCGACGAAATCCTCGGTGCGCGCCCCCTCAATCACCAGGGTCAGCTGAGTGGCGGGATGTCGCAGTTCCACGGCGGTTTGGGTGTCGGGGTACTGCGCGCCGTCGATGATGTCCGCCCACTCGATCATTTCATCGAGATCGGGGGCACGGAAGCTCCACCGGGCCGCCGCCACGTGGGCGATGAATTTGGTGCAGGAGCGAAAGTCGGGGTCGTAAAACTTTTTGCCGCTTCGGTCACGCCGAAAATGTTCCGCATCCTGAGGAGTGAGGAAGGCGCTCTGATGGTGGTCGAACCACCACGTCAGGCGGTCTGAGCTCGAATACTTAAAGTCGACGATGGCGTTTTCATCGCCATCGAACATTCCTTCTTCGAAAAGCTGGCCGGCCCGATGCGTCAGGCCTCGATAGGCGAACTCGGCTCCCCCATGAATACAAGCCTGATAGAAGCGGGTAAACAGGGCCGCCGAACAGGCGCCGTCAAAGCACTTGTCATGAAAGCAGACGCGAATTCTCACGGGTGCCCACCGGGAAGGCCGAAGGCAGCCACCGAGCAACGCGGTTTTCCCGGCTTGGAAGCGAAACGTCTAAAATTGCCCTGCCTCGTCAGAATTGTCAAGCAAAAAGCTTGCGTAGGA
>CADDZC010000012.1 GCA_902812365.1 Acidobacteriota bacterium
GCGGCGGCGGCGAGCAGCACGGCCGCGAACCGGCGGCCGGCGCCGAAGCGCGGGGCGCGGAGGCGAGCCGGATGCCCCAGCTTCACGCCGCCCCCGCTCTGTGCTCCGTTATCCATGGGAGATGCCACCCGGATGATTCCGGAAGCGCCGGCGCGCCCTTCGGCCGGCTATTGCTCAAAATGGATGACGCCGGCCGCGTCCACGTAACGGTAAATCGGCGCGGCGCTGGCCACGGGTCGCGCCGGCTGCGAATCTTGCAAGCGGTTCCGCCTTGAACCTGAAAGAGCTCTCCCAGGCTTCGCCCCGCTTCGCTCAAGGCGCGATCCTGCCCGATAAAGCGAAGTCACCTTGGCGACGTAGCGCCGAGTTTCACGAATGGGAGGAATGCCGTGGGCTCTCAGCACCGAGTTCTCGCCCGCATTATAAGCCGCGAGTGAGAGCGGCACATCGCCCTGGAAACGGTTGAGCAGGTAATTCAAATAGGTTACGCCGCCCTCGATATTCTCGCGGGCGTCGAACGGATTCCGCACGCCAAACCGCTCGGCCGTCGCGGGGATTAACTGCATCAATCCCAGGGCGCCTTTGGGCGAGACGGCGCGAGGGTCGAAGCCGGATTCCACCCGTATGATGGCGTGAATCAGATTGGGGTCGAGCTGAAACCGGCCGGCAGTGCGCTCGATGACGGAGGAAATATCCGGAGAAGGCCGAGCCGCGGTGAACGAGGAAGCAGCTCCCGCGCTCCGCGAGCCGAACGGCCCTTCCGGCAGGTTGATGTAGATTTTGCGGCCGTGCTCATCGACGACGACCGACAGGTGCGCTGCCTCAGCCGAACGGGGCGTTCCCACCACACCCGCCATCGTCGCCCCGGCCAGCAGGGCGGCGACTCTGCGCTTGAAGGTCTGACGCATTGAGCGACCAGTTCCGCCGCGGCGGAACGTGAAAACTCATCCCCTCCCTTGCCTCACGCCGCCGATCCTGCTCTGGTGCGACGGCGCTTCCGAAAGGGCTGCTCTGATGCGCTCCCCTATCGGCAGGAGTATATCACCGCCGGAGAACGCTACCAAAGCCTTTTTCCGCCGTAGCCGTTCGCCTCCTCATTCATTATCGTCAGTCCGGCGACACGGCTGAACTTCGCGGTGTCCTGAGCTTGACCCGTCCCTGCCCGCTGTCATAGCATCCCCAACGGGGGCCGCCCGGGGCGGCGCCGCGACGCGCCAGTCTGAGGGCGCGGCGACGCAGCCTCCCCGCCACCCGTGATCATGACAGCGCGAGCAGTCCGATCTTACCTCGTTCGCCTGGCGTTCGACGTCGTCCTGCTGGCCGGGGTGGCCGCCTCGAGTTATGCCGCGCGGCAGCTCCTGACCGTGCCCGGCCATTCACTCCTGCCGCTCCGCGCTTACTTGCCCTTTTTGATCCTGATGGGAGTGATCTGGCTCGTGCTCCTGAATGCCCGCGGGATGTATGGCTGCACGGACACGGCACCCGCGGCGGCCTGGCTGCGCCAAGTCGTGCAGATCGATTACCATTTTCTTCTGGCGGTCGCCCTGATTTCGTTCCTGCTGCGCCTGACGGAGACGAACCGCTTCATCTTTGCGTCCTTCACCGCGCTGGCCAACCTGGTTCTGTGGATGACCCGGCGCCACCCTCCATTCTTCCTTGCCGCTCGCCGGCGCGAGACCGGCGGGGCGGCGGCTCCGGCGTTCCCGCCGCCCGGAGCGCCGTACGAATGGGGCGGCGCCGAGTCCTCAAAAGCGCTTGAGGCCCCCTCGGCCGCGGTTTCGTTCCGCCCGCGGGCTGTGCCTGTGGCCTCCATGGATGACGTCGCCTTCAGTATGCTCCGGGTTCGTTCCCTCAGCCGATCGCTGACCTGGCTGGCGGCCGACATGCTGGCGGTGATCGGAGCGTTTGCGGCGGCCTATGTTCTGCGTCGCCGCCTGCCCGTCGGGCACGCCGCTGCCGGCCTGTTGCGCGAGCATCTGCCTTTGTTGGCGGCGGCCCTGCCGATGTTGGCAGCGAGTTTTTTTCACTTTCGCCTTTACGACTACGTTCCGGTGCAGGCGTTTCGCGAGGAGGCGAGCCGGCTCGGGCGCGCGCTTTTGTGGGGCTGGATGGCGCTGCTCGCCCTCATTTTCTGCCTCCGCTATGAGCTGACCAACCGGCTGTTTCTGGGACTGTTTTTCCTTCTCTGCTACTTTTTCGTGATCGCCGAGCGGCGCCTGATCCGTGAGCTGAGGTTTCGATGGCGGCCGATGACCGAGCATAAATTCCATAATGTCGTCATTGCGGGCGGAGGCGAGCCGGCGCGAACGGTCGCCGAGGCCCTCGAGCGGCATCGCTCAGCGGGGCTGCGTGTGCTCGGTTATATTGCTGAAAACAGCCCCTCGACGGCCCCGCCGGGCGGTCCGGTGTTGGGGAGGCTCGAGAACTTCGCCGAAGTGATGAAGTCCCAGCCCGTGGATGGCGTTGTTTTCGTTCTGTCCGACCGCCCGGCGGCCGCGGTCGAGCGCGCTCTGTCCTACTGCTTTCAGGTGGGACTCCAACCCTGGATTTACGCCCCCCAGGCGGGCGTACCGGCCGGGTTTCTCCGCGTGCAGCAGTCTTCGGAGATGAATTTCCTCACCTTTCCCGTCACCCCGCAAACGGACGCCCAGCGGATACTGAAGCGAGTTTTTGATTTTTTCGTGGCCCTCGCAGCCCTGGTTTTGCTCGCGCCCCTGCTGCTGATCGTCGCGGCGCTGATTCGCCTCGAATCGGAGGGGCCGGCGATCTTTCGCCAGCAGCGGGTGGGCTTGAACGGCCGGCGATTCACACTCTACAAATTCCGCACCATGCGGGCGGGCGCGGAACAGTTGAAGGAGCAACTGTCGCATCGCAATGAACTGGACGGCCCGGTCTTCAAAATCCGCGACGATCCGCGGGTGACGCGCGCGGGCCGGTTCCTGCGCCGCACCAGCCTCGACGAGCTTCCCCAGCTCCTCAACGTCCTGCTCGGCGACATGAGCCTGGTGGGGCCGCGCCCGCCGCTGCCCGACGAGGTTGAACGGTACGAATTGTGGCAGCGCCGCCGCCTCAGCATGAAACCCGGCCTGACCTGCCTGTGGCAGGTGAGCGGGCGCAACCGGCTCGATTTCCGCACCTGGATGGAGCTGGACCTGCGCTATATTGATCACTGGTCCTGGATGATGGATTTGAAAATCCTGCTGCGCACTGTCCCCGCCATGTTTCAGGGGCAATGAAGCCGGCCGGGTTCCGCGGGACGGGTTTCGCAAGGCGCGGCGAATGGCGGCGCCGCCGCGGCCGGGGGAAAGCGTCATCGATTCCGCCTCGAGGTCGGTATGGGCAAGCGAGCTTTGATTACGGGAATCACCGGGCAGGACGGCTCCTATCTGGCCGAGTTCCTGCTGCAGAAGGGATACCGGGTCTTTGGGCTGATCCGGCGCTCGAGCACCATCAATTTTGAGCGGCTGGCCCACCTGCAGGACCGGATCGACTTGATTCCCGGCGATCTGCTGGATCAGAACTCGCTCATTACGGCGCTCCAGGAGAGCGAGGCGGACGAGGTTTACAACCTCGCCTCCCAGTCGTTCGTCCCGACGTCGTGGAACCAGCCGGTGCTGACCGGCGAATTCACGGCGCTCGGCGTGACCCGAATGCTGGAAGCGGTGCGGGTGGTGAATCCGCGCATCCGGTTCTACCAGGCTTCGTCGAGCGAAATGTTCGGCATGGTGCGCGAGACGCCGCAGAGCGAGAAGACGCAGTTTTACCCTCGCAGCCCTTACGGCGTCGCCAAACTGTACGGCCATTGGATCACCGTCAACTATCGTGAAAGTTACAACCTCTTTGCCTGCTCGGGCATTCTTTTCAACCACGAATCGCCGCGGCGCGGGCTCGAGTTTGTGACCCGCAAGGTGAGTTACGGCGCGGCGCGCATCAAGCTCGGCCTGGATCGCCATTTGCGGATGGGCAACCTGGACGCCGAGCGCGATTGGGGGTTTGCCGGCGACTACGTCCAGGCCATGTGGCGCATGCTCCAGCAGGACGAGCCGCGGGATTACGTCATCGGTACCGGGGTCACGCACTCGGTGCGGCGGCTGCTCGAGGTCGCTTTCGAGCGCGTGGGCCTCGATTATCACCAGCACGTGGAAACGGATTCCCGCCTGCTGCGGCCGGCCGAAGTTCACCATCTGTGCGCCGACCCCACGAAAGCCCGGCGGGAGCTCGGCTGGGAGCCGGCCGTCTCCTTTGAGCAACTCGTTGCCATGATGGTGGACGCCGATCTGGCGCGCCTTCAATCGAACTCCGCTCAGGCGGCGCCGGTCGCGCCGGGCATCTTATGACCAGTCTGGTCACCGGCGGGGCGGGGTTCGCCGGCTCTCATCTGGTGGACTATCTGCTCGCCCAAGGGCACGAGGTGACCGTTCTGGCGCGCCGGCGTGAGAGCCTCCGCCATTTGGAGCACGCTCTGCCCCACCTTCGCGTCGAAGAAGGCGACCTGCTCGATGCGGAGCGCATCCGAGGGTTGCTGGGCGAAACTCGTCCCGAGCGATTGTTTCACTTGGCCGCGCTTTCCTCGCCCCTCGAGTCCGTGGCGCGTCCCCGCCTGGCCTATGAAATCAACTTGGTCGGCACGCTCAATCTGCTCGACGCCTGGCGCCAGGCGGGCTTTGACAGCCGCTGTCTCCTCGTCAGCTCGTCCCAGGTGTACGGCGCGGTGCCGGAAGCGAGCTTGCCGGCCCGCGAGCATCTGCCGCTCCATCCGCTCAACCCCTATGCCGCCAGCAAAGCGGCGGCCGAACTGGTGGGCCTTCAGTTTGTCGAAAGTTACGGGCTGCCCGTGATCCGAGTGCGGCCCTTCAATCACACCGGGCCTCGCCAGGAGCCAACGTTCGTCTGCTCCTATTTTGCCCGCCAGTTGGCGGAAATCGAGCGCGGGCTGCGGCCGGCTGTCCTTGAAACCGGTGATCTCGAGCCGCGGCGTGACTTCAGCGACGTGCGGGACATCGTGCGGGGCTACGCCATGCTCCTTGAAGGCGGCCGCCCGGGGGAGGTCTATCAACTGTGCTCGGGCCGCCCGGTGTCCGTCCGGAGTATCCTCGAGACGCTGCTGGCCATGACCCACCGATCCGTCGAGGTTCGAGTTGACTCCTCCCGGCTCCGGCCGGGCGAGGTGGCAGTGACGTGGGGGGACGCGGCCAAGGCCGAGCAGGAGGTGGGATGGAGACCTCAATACCGACTGGAGGAGACTCTGCGGGACTTAAAGGAGTATTGGGAGGCGCGGGTGGGGTGAGCGGGCCGCCGGGGAGCAGTGGTTTTTGGGGCCGCCGGGCGCACCAAGGAGGCTGGGCCAGCAAAATCTGCTTGACAACAACCTGTAAGTGTAGATATATCTCAGTTAATGTATCCACATGGCTTCATCCTCCCCGGAAGCCGCCCGAAATCGAGCGGGCAAAAATCGAGGGTTGCGGTTGGGAGGGGAGAGGAACCGCAAAACATCTTTATTTTTGCCCATCAAAGCCACTATGTTGTTGTAAATAAGCAACCTAGTGGCTTCGCTGCAAAAACGAAGCCGCTAAGTTATTGAAAACACGTAAAGGGGTCGCGTGAAAGCCACTAGATTATTGAAAACGCGGAGTTTAAATCCAATGGCCGCCCCTGAAGATTGCTGTAACTTGTTGAAAAATCGAGACCGGGATAGGCGAGGCCGGAAACCGCCGGCACCGAAACCCACTATGTTGTTGACATCTCGATGGTTAGCCATGAAACTCGGATTCGG
Source organism: Acidobacteriota bacterium (assembly GCA_902812365.1). Taxonomy (GTDB): domain Bacteria; phylum Acidobacteriota; class Terriglobia; order UBA7540; family UBA7540; genus CADDZC01. Next base: position 5,774 of record CADDZC010000012.1, read on the forward strand.
CGCCGCGTCGATCCCCCCTGACCCTGCTAAAGCGGCCGCCGTGTCTGGCGGACCAAAATGACCTCGGCCTATACTTCAGGAGCCATCAGCCGCTTGGTGAGGAGCCCATGAGGATTGAACTGAAAACCCGAGCTTCCAAAATCGCCGCCACGGTGGTGATCGTCGCGATCTTTCTGGCGCTCGTGATCTCCTCCGCGCGCGCCTACTTGGCCTACATGGTATCGCGGACGATCTCCATGTCCAACCTCGAACTGGCGTCGAAACTCGATCCTGACAACAGCGAGTATCACTGGAGGCTGGGCCGGATGTACCAGTATGGTCTGACCACCGCGGATCCGGACCGCGCCGTGGCGGAGATCGAGCAAGCGATCCGCTTGAGTCCCTTCGACGCCCAGGCTTGGCTCGACCTGGGCGCCGCCGAGGAATTCCAAGGCCGCGTGGCGGACGCCGAGGCCTGTCTCCAGCGCGCCGACTATCTCGCCCCCAACCTGCCCGGATTCCAATGGGCTATCGGCAACTTTTTCCTGCTGCACGGCAACCTCACCGAGGCTTTCCGGCATTTTCGGGTGGTTCTGGCCGGCGATGACCGCTATGATTCGGTCATCTTCAATACCGCGTGGAAAGCTTCCGGGGAAGGCGACAAGATTCTGGCCCAGCTCATACCGCCCGAGATCGGCACCGAACTGAATTATCTCGATTTCCTTTTGAGTACGCGCCGGAATGCGGAGGCGGCGGCGGTATGGGCGCGCATTGCCAGCTCCGGGGAGGCGTTCCCGGCCGGCCGGCTTGCCGGTTACATTGACAGCCTGATCGGCGCCCGCCAGGCGGCGCGGGCCTATGACGTTTGGAATATCCTGCGCGGCAAGGGACTGATTCCGGCGACCGAGGAGGAGACGCCGCAGAATCTCGTGATCAATGGCGACTTTGAGGAGAATCCGCTCAACATGGGCTTTGACTGGCGCGTGGCGCCGGTAAACGGCGTGTACGTCGGGATCGATCGCACCACGTTTCATTCGGGAGGGCATTCGCTCCGCATCGAGTTCCCGGGGAACCAAAATCTCGATTACCACAACGTGTATGAGTACGTGCGGGTGGTGCCGGGCCGCTCCTATCGGCTGCACGCTTTTCTGAAAGCGGAGGGCATCACCAGCGACAGCGGCCCCCGCCTGGAAGTCCGCGACGCTTATGACCGCCGCCGGCTCGACACGTATTCCGAGATGCTGCTGGGAACCACGGAGGGGTGGTCGTCGCTCGGCGTGGCCTTCACGGCTCCGGCCGGGACCGACCTGGTGGCGGTCGGCATCGCCCGTGTGCCGAGCGAGAAGATCGACAGCCAGATTGCCGGCAAGGTCTGGGTGGATGACGTCACTTTGGCACCGGCCATTCGGGGCTTGACGGAGGCGATCGAGTAGCCCGCCGCCGGGCACGCCATCAGTGGGCGAGCGGCTTGGCGAGCGGCCGCACCGCCGCCGGGCGCTGGGGCGCCGCGGCCGCCCGACGTTCCTCGCGCCTCTCGACCGAGGCCGCCTTGTAGCCGATGCCGAGCACCACGGCATAAATCAAGGCGTTGGCGGGAACGTGGAGGTTGAAATCTGCGGCGCTGTGCAGCAGCAGCGCCAGGACGCTGCCGATGCAACCCAGCGTGACCGCCGGTCGGTAGCGCCGCGCATCCGACAGGAAAGAGACCATCATGCGGACCAGAAGGTACAGGATGGGAACGAAGAGCAGGGCGGCGCCCGGCCAGCCGGTCTCGGCGGCGAATTCCAGATAATCGTTGTGAGGATGATCGACCACGTAGGTGAGCCAGGAAGTCTGGTAGTGGCGGAAGGCCAGCGCGAACGTTCCCAGTCCGGTGCCCGTCCACGGGTAAGCGCCAATGAGCCGGAGCGTGTCCCTCCAGAATTGCAGCCTTCCTTCTTCTTCCAGATAGTGCGCGCCCTGAATCATCTCGAAGCGCGACAGCACCGGGCCCAGCCCGATCCACACGCCGTAACCTACAGCGAGGGCCAAGAACGCGAACAAGCCGACCACCCAGGCTTTGCGGCGGGTCTTGAGCTGGGCCAGCAAACCGATGAAGACGACGGTGAAGAACGCCGAGGTGATTCCCGCCCGCGAGCGCGAGAGAATCACCGCCACCAGCGCCACCGCGACGAGAACAACGTAGAAGAGCAACCGGAACGTGGCGGAGGTCTTGCGCGCCGCAGCCTGCCGGGAGACTCCGAGGCGGCGCGTTTCAACCCAGCTTTCGAACGAATAAAAGATCATGGCCACCATGAACGGCACGGTCAGTTCGATGACGCCGGCAAAGTGGTTGTGATTGATGTAGGTGCCCGTAGCGTCGAACGGATACTCGGGATTGGTGTACCAGAAGATCTTGTGCAGGCCGGTGAGGTACTGGAAGATGCCGTACGCGGCTTCGAAAACTCCGAGCCCGATCAACCCCTTCACCACCAGGCTTTGGCGCTTCTGAGAATCAAACAGAGCCGCGGCCAGCACGAATCCGCCCAGGTAGAGCAGGAACTTGAGCCAGGCAGTGCGGGTGGCGGCGGCATCGATGCTAAGGGTCATCCAGCCGGAGCGGAGGGCTCCGAGGGCAGCCACGGAGGGGCCGGCAAAGCGGGCCGGCTCAAGCCGGGCGATCCAGGGGAAGGGAAGAGGCAGGAGCTCGAAAGCGGTCCACAGCACAAACAGCAGGGAGGCCAGGGGCACCCAGAGCTTGATCCGGCCGCGCCAAGTCTGGCGGAGGCACAGCAGCAACAGGGCCGTGAAGACCCCGAGTTCCATCGCGGTGTACGTCCACGGCAGCACGCCCCCGAACGCCAGGGCCGAGCCGGCGATCACGATCACCAGAATGATTTCAGCGGCGCGATTCATAACGGCAGCGGCTCAGTAGGCATTCCGGTCTCGAAAGCCCCTCCACAGCGTCAGCCAGAGAATCTTCAGATCCAGCCCAAACGACCAGTGAGTCAAATAGTAGAGATCATACTCGATGCGGCGGGCGATCGACGTGTCTCCGCGCCAGCCGTGCACTTGAGCCCATCCGGTGATGCCCGACTTCAGGAAATGACGGACGTTGTAACTGTCGATCTCGTCGGCGAATTTTTCGACAAAGTAGGGGCGTTCCGGTCGCGGCCCGACCAGGCTCATGTCGCCCTGGAGCACGTTCCACAACTGCGGCAACTCGTCAAGGTTGAACTTGCGAAGGAAGGCGCCGAGCGCCGTCCGCCGGCCGTCGCCGGGCGTCGTCCAAATCAAATCCGAACTCTCGCGGGCCTGCACGCGCATAGTCCGGAACTTGTACATCAGAAACGGCCGCCCGTGCAAGCCGATCCGTTCTTGGGAAAAGAAGACCGGCCCGGGCGAGGTCAGCCGGACGAGAATGGCGATGACGACGCCGAGCGGGAACAGTAGAACCAGCAGGATGGAGGCCGCGATAAGATCGAAGGAGCGCTTGAGCAGGCCGTAGACCAGCGAATCGCCGGGATTGCGGTGCAGATCGAGCACCGGCGTGCCGAGAAAATCCAAAATCGTCTCTCCGGACGCAATTTCCTTCAGAAAATCGCACACCAGACGCGAAGGCACGGAAACACGGGTTAGCGCCCGCTTCAGCTCCGGAACCCGGTCCAGGTAGGCTAAGGGCACAGCGACCAGGATTTCATCCGGCTTATGCTGGCGGCAGACGGTTTCCAGGTCCTCCACGCCGCCCAATTTGCGAACGAATGTGTGATGAGTATCCTCACCGACCGCCAAGTATCCGACCACCCGGCATCGCACCCAGGAATTCTGCTCGACTCGGGCCGCCACTTCGTTGGTGCGGACCGCGTCGCCGATAATCAGAACGTTGATTTCCTCTTCCGGGCCGGAGTCGCGGCGGGCGGTAAGGAGGAGCACGCGCAGCGTGAGCCACAGCGCGATAAGATTACCCACGCCCAGCAGGATGATAAACAGGCGCGAATACGAGTAGGTGCGAAAGAAGAAGGCGCCGAAGGCGACCGCCATCAGCGTCCACAGGGTTGCCCACGCGCCCTTGCGCATCCAGCGCGCCTTGTTCGACGCCACCCACAACTGGTCCAGCTCCAGGGCGCGGGTCAGAAATCCCCAGGCCACGATGGCGACTAAGTACAGCATGAGGTAATCGGCGGTGCGAATTTTCTGCGGCAGAGGAATGAAGTGGGAGTGAAATCGCACCCAGAAGGCAAGCCAGAAGGAAGCCGTAAAGGCGCCGTAAAGCCCTATCTTCAAAGTAATTTGCTGGACGGCCAGCTTTCTACGGATCATAGGGAGTTAAGCGACCGCCGGCAACGTTCGTCCGGCAACGCCTGGAGACCGCCCTCCCCCGGCGACGGGCGCCGACCCGGCGTCGGCGGCTGCCGCCGGGGGAGGTTCGGGTCTCCCCGAACGTAAAAGGGGAAACAGTATAACATGGGTTACGGCCTATCCGAGGTGCTCATTATATCTCCGACTAACAGGGACGGCGGCGACCGGGCGCTCACCCTTAGCGGCGGCCTCAAGGCCTCAAATCAGGTCGATGGCCGGGAAGAAGTAGGCGATCTCTGCCGCCGCGGTTTCGGGGGCGTCAGAGCCGTGGACGGCGTTCCGCTCGATACTTGTGGCGTAGAGCCGGCGGATGGTTCCCGGCGCGGCCTTGGCCGGATCCGTTGCTCCCATAATTTCTCGAAGCAACGAGATGGCGCCATCGCCCTCGAGCACCATCACCAGCGCCGGTCCGGAGCTCATGAAGGCCGTCAGACTTTGGAAGAACGGCCGGTGGCGGTGGACGGCATAGAATCCTTCGGCCTCTTGCTTCGAGAGCTTGACCAGCTTGGCCGCAATGATGCGTAAGTGGTTGAATTCAAACATCTTAATGATATCTCCGACGTGGCCGGCAGCCACCGCATCCGGCTTGACGATGCTGAGCGTCCGTTCGAGCGCCATGGATCTCCTTTGAGAAGTGGTTTGTTATGAACAGCTTATTGAGCTTTCCGGATGGCCCCGCCAGCGGTCCCGGCTCCCCCCGATTGCGGGCCTGCCGCCGAGCCGCTCGCGCCCGTAGCTCGCGATACCGCCGATTGGATCGCCGTCGCCTGCTGTTGCTTAAGGTGAGCAAAAATAGCGCGCTGGCGGTATGCATCCTGCCTCCGGTGCGCCCGGAGATAGGCTTCTGACAGCGCGTAATGAATTTGCGGACTATCGGGTGCAAGCTGGGCAGCCAATTCAAGCTCCGGGATCGCCTGCTCCACCTGATTACTCTTGAACAGGGCCCAGCCCAGCGCGTAGTGCGCGACGAAGAGCTTGGGCGCGAGCTGAGCGGCGTGGCGGGCCGGCTCGATGCCGTCCTGCGGGCGCCCCAGCTTCACCTGCGTCATCGAGGTCTGCAACCAGGCCATGACGTTTCCCGGATCCAGCGCCAGTTCCTGCCGCATCTGCTCGATCCCGTCCTCGTAGTGTTCGGCACCGATCAGGAAGCTGCCGAAGGCATAGTGCAGCCCCGGGGTTTTGGGCCGCTCGCTGATCAACTGGCGGTAAGCGGCGATGACTTCCGGCACCTTGTTTTGAGCGGCCTGGAACTCGATCCTGCCGACTCGCATCGCCAGGTCCTGCTGAGCCGGATCGAGCCTTTCCGGCTTCAGAGGCCATCGCAAGGCCGCCAACCCGAAGGCTGCCACGACGTCGGCGTCGTCTTCGTCAACGCCGGCGCGGACGATCTCCACCAGCCGGCTGCGGGCCACTTCAAACTCTCCTTTCGAGATCAGGATCAGAGCGGCGTGATAGGTGGCCACATTGCGCAGGTCGGCGTTTCCCACGCCCAGCGCGCGCCCGCGCTCAAGATCGCGGTAGGCGCCGTCGTCGTCGCCAAGTTCATACTCGCTCAGCCCGAGGAGCGCCCAGCCGGCTCCGTTTTTCGGCTCCAGGCTGAGATAGTTTTTGAACGCTTCGGCGGCCCGGCGGTAGTCTTTCAACTCCGCCAGCAAAACGCCGGCGTTACGCCAGCCATCCGCCCACTTCGGGCGAATCTCGAGGGCGCGCAGATACAGGCTGACGGCTGGGCGGCTTTGGCCCTCGCGTTGCGCCTGCGCGGCTTGCCGGGAGAGCCGCTCGAAGACCTCCGGCGGCCGGTTCTGGCTGCCGGCCCGAGCACGGAGCCCCACCAGGGTCGCAGCGACGAGCAGCGGCAGGGACCAAGCGCGGTGGCTTCCGGTCATACGCCGAGTACCGGCTTCAAAGCTCTGATGAAAATACCGCGGCGCACGGGTCTCACGATTCCATGACGAACGTGGCGAGTTTCCGCAATCGCTCCTGGCGGCGCCGCAACAGCTCGTCGGCGGGCAGGGCCTCGAGCTCGATCAGGCTCCGGGCGAGAATGGGGCGCAGGATGGAGGCCATTTCCGCGTGATTGGCGTGAGCCCCTTCATGGGGCTCCGGGACCACCTCGTCGACCAAGCCCAGGGCGTGCAGACGCTCGGCCGTCAGGCCCAGCGCGCGCGCCGCCTCCTGCTTGTGATCCCAGTCGCGCCACAGGATCGAGGAGCAACTCTCCGGAGAGATGACGGAATAGACGGCGTTCTCGAGCATGAGCACTTTGTCGCCGATCGCAATCGCCAGTGCACCGCCACTCCCCCCTTCGCCATGCACCACGACGACGATCGGAACCCGCAGCTTGGGAATCTCTTTCAGGTTATAAGCGATTGCTTCCGCCTGCCCGCGCTCCTCGGCCCCGATGCCGGGATAGGCTCCGGGCGTATCCACCAGCGTCACGATGGGCATGCCGAATTTGGCGGCCAGTTGCATGACTCGAAGCGCCTTGCGGTACCCTTCCGGATTCGGCATGCCGAAGTTGCGGTGTAGCTTTTGCTTGGTGTCACGCCCCTTCTGGTGGCCGACGAGGGCGACCCGGCGGCCCTCAAAGCTGGCCAGTCCGCAGACCAGGGCCGGATCGTCACCGAAGCGCCGGTCGCCGTGGAGCTCGATGAAATCGGTGAACAGCAAGGAAATGTAGTCCAGGGTATAAGGCCGCTGCGGATGCCGAGCCAACAAGACGCGCTGCCAGGCATCCTGCCCCGCCTCCGATGACGGAGCCCCCGAGCTTTGCTCCAGAGCCTCGAGCTGCACTCGCAAGCGTTGCGCTTCCTCGTGCGCCGCCGCCGAGCCTCCCACCTGCTCCAATTCCTGAATCTGTCTCTGAAGCTCTTGCTGAGCCGCGAGTTGCCGAGCCGGTGTCGCCATCCAGGCATCCCCAACGTCAAAAGTCTGATTTCAGATTTTGGTTCTCAAGCCAGTTTCTCAATCGAAACGGCCCCCTCGCCGCACACACTCCGTAAGTAGGCGAGCGCCTCGCCGCTCGCCTGCACGCCCTTCGGACGCCGCAGCCGGAGCCGAGCCTGAAAATCGCCGGGCCGCGTCAGCTCGAGAATCACCGGATGTTCACCGGGGAAGCCCATCAGTACGCGTTCCAGTTCGTCGGCCAGGTTCTCGGGCGCTTCGGCCAGATTCAGGCGAATGACCACCGGCGGCTTTGAGCCGTTAACGGCCGCCTCGAGCGGCTTGGCCTCACTCACCACCACTTTGGGCCGCCCATTCTCTTCTTTGCGAAGCCGTCCTTTGACGAGCAGGGCGGCCTCCGGCTTCAGCACGCCTTGAATCTGCTGGAGCGTTTGCGGGAACACGAGCAACTCCGCCGAGCCGCGCAGATCTTCGAGAACGGCGGCCGCCCAAAGGTCGCCCTTCTTGCTGGGCTTGATCCGCAGGCTGGTAATGATCCCGGCCAGGGTCACCGGCGCATCGTGATCCAGCTCGTCAACCGACGAAGTATCCTGCGGAGTCAAGGCCGCGATTTGAGTCCGATACTTTTCCAGCGGATGTCCGGTCACGTAAAAACCCAGAACCTCTTTTTCGCCGGCCAGACGTTCCGCCTCCGTCCATTCCGCCACTTCGGGCATCTCGACGGCGCGGAGCGGCTCGGCTTCCGCGGTTTCACCGAACAGGCCGTGCTGCCCCGCCTGGCGCTGGCGCTGGCGGGCCTGCCCGAATTCCATAGCCCGATCGAGCGCGGCGCTCAATTGGGCGCGGGAAGCGCCCAGGGAATCCATCGCGCCAGCCTTAATCAGGCTTTCAATCACCCGCTTGTTCAACAGGCGCAAATCCACATTTTCGCAGAACTGGAAGAGGTTATCAAAGCGACCCAATCGCCGGCGGGCCTCGAGTACCGACTGGATGGCGGCGTCGCCGACGTTCTTGATGGCCGTCAGGCCAAACCGGATACCCTGGTCCGGCGGCGCGCCCGAGGGGGTGAACGTCCGGTCGCTCGAATTGACGTCGGGCGGCAGGATGTCGATGCCCATGTCCCGGCATTCGTTCAGGTAGTACGTCAGCTTGTCGGCGTTGCCGGTTTCTGCCGTCAGCAGCGCCGACATGAACTCCACCGGATAATGCGTCTTGAGGTAGGCGGTCTGGTAAGCCACGAGCGCGTAGGCGGCCGAGTGCGACTTGTTGAATCCGTAACCGGCAAACTGCTCCATCAGGTCGAACAGCTTCTCGGCTTTCTTCTCGGGCACTTGGCGGCTGCGGGCCCCGGCCAGGAACTTTTCGCGCATGGCCACCATCTCGTCGTGGTTCTTTTTGCCCATGGCGCGGCGCAGGACATCGGCTTCGCCCAGCGAAAACCCCGCCACACTGGCGGCGATTTGCATCACCTGTTCCTGGTACACAATGACGCCGTAGGTCTCTTCCAGAATGTCCTGAAGTTGGGGCAGATCATACACGACGCGCTTCTTGCCCGATTTGCGGGCGATAAAATCGTCGATCATGCCGCCCTGGATGGGGCCGGGCCGATAGAGCGCGTTCAAAGCCGTCAGGTCCGCCAGGCGACTGGGCTTGACGCGCCGCAGGATGTCGGTCATGCCGCGGCTTTCAAACTGAAAAATGCCGGCCGTGAGGCCCTTGCCGAGCAGCTCGTAAGTGGGCGGATCGTCCAGGGGCAGGGAATCGAGGCTGAGCTTTTCGCCCCGTGTTTGCTCGATCAGCTTGACGCAGTCGTCCAGGATGGTCAGCGTGGTGAGTCCGAGGAAATCCATCTTCAGCAGGCCGATCTTTTCCAGGTCGTCCATGGCGTACTGAGTCGTGATTTCCTGTTTGTTGCTCTTGTAGAGCGGGACAATCTCTTCGAGCGGCCGCGGTGAGATGACGACTCCGGCGGCGTGAGTGGAGGCGTGGCGCGCCAGGCCCTCCAGGCTGGCGGCGATCGCCAGCAGGTCCTTCACCCGCGGATCCTGGTCGCGCAGATGACGGAGCTCGGCCGACTGGGCCAGCGCCTCTTCCAGGGTAATGTTAAGGGCGTTCGGAATCAGCTTGGCGATCTTGTCGGCTTCGGCAAACGGCATGTCCAGCACGCGCGCGGCGTCGCGCACGACGGCCTTGGCCCCCATGCTGCCGAAGGTGATGATCTGGCTGACGTTCTCGCGGCCGTATTTCTCGGTGACATAGTCGATGACCTCGCCGCGCCGCCGCATGCAAAAATCGATGTCAATGTCGGGAAAGGTGATCCGCTGCGGGTTCAAAAAACGCTCAAACAGCAGGTCGTATTGCAGCGGATCGATGTCGGTGATGTGCAGGGCGTAGGAAACCAGGCTGCCGGCCGCCGAGCCGCGTCCCGGCCCCACCGGAATGCATTTTTCGCGCGCGAAGCGCATGAAGTCCCAGACGATGAGGAAGTAGCCGGCGAACTTCATCTCCAGAATCAGCTCCATCTCGCGTTCCAGGCGCTCTTCGTAAGCCTCGAGCGGATGCCGCAGCCGGCCCTCGGCCCGGCGGCGCTCCAGCGCCGGGCGGCGCTCCGCAAAGCCCTGGCGAGCCACCTTTTGGAAAAACGTGTCCACGGTTTCGCCCGCCGGCACGGCAAAGTGAGGAAAGACGTGCTGCGCCTTTTCCAGGTGCAGATGGCAGCGCTCGGCGATTTCCAGCGTCCGCGCCAGGGCATCCGGCACTTCGCGGAACGGCACCAGCATCTCTTCGGCGGGCTTGAAGTAGAACTGGTCCGTCGCAAACTTCATGCGATGGGGATCGCTCAGCGCCTTGCCGGTCTGGATGCACATCAAGACTTCCTGGGCGCGCGCGTCGGCCCGGTTGATGTAATGGCAATCGTTGGTGGCGACGAGCGGAATGCCCGTCTCGCGCGACAGGCGCGCCAACTGCGGATTCACCTTGGCCTCTTCCGCCAGCCCCTGGTCCTGAATCTCCAGATAAAAATTGCCCTTGCCGAAAATGTCGCGCAGGTCATAGGCCGATTGGCGGGCAGCGTCGTAACGGTCGGCGGCCAGAGCCGAGGTCACTTCACCCTTCAGGCACCCGGACAGCGCGATCAGGCCCTCGCTGTGGCGGGCCAACAAATCCTTATCGACGCGCGGCTTGTAATAGTAGCCTTCAAGATAGGCCGCCGAGGCGAGTTTGACCAAATTGCGGTAGCCGCGCTCATCGGCGCAGAGCAGGATCAAGTGGTGGTACCGTTCGACGTCGGAGGTCCGGTCAAAGCGGTTGGTGGGAGCCACGTAGACTTCGCACCCGATGATGGGTTTGATGCCGTGCTTCAAGGCGGCGTGGTAGAACTTCACCGCGCCGAACAGATTGCCGTGATCCGTCATGGCCACGGCCGGCATCCGCAACTCGGCCGCGCGCTCCATCAGCCTCGGAATGCTGCAGGCGCCGTCGAGCAGGCTGTAGTCGGTGTGCAGGTGAAGGTGAACAAAGTTGGTCGCCATGGAAGGTTCATTCTAGCAGAACTTCGCCCTCCGGCGCCGCCCGCGTTCCCCTCGCCGGTTCGGCCCTTCACCGTGGCGGCGCTCCCCAACCGCTCCTGTCCTTTGTTACAATGCGGGCTTTCTGCGCCCCGGGGTTCCGTCCGGCCGCCGTGGCTCGACCATCGCCCTTATGCGCCTACCGCCCATCCATTGGCTGCCGGTCGTCATTTTCCTCGCCACCTACGCCTTGATCGCCGTGGAAAGCCGCGCCGCCAGTTATCTGGACCGCACCGCGGCGGCCTTTTGCGGAGCCGTGGCCATGGTCGTCGCCCGCGTGCTGCCGCTCGAGGCGGCCTACCAGGTCATCGACTGGAACACGATTGTGTTCCTGCTGGGCATTATGATTCTGGTGGCGCACTTTCGCGTCTCCGGATTCTTCGACTGGATCGCCTGCCGCGTCGCGGCCTCGGCGCGCACCCGCCGACACCTTCTGGCCCTTCTCGTCTTCACCTCGGGAATCCTCTCCGCCTTCTTTGTCAATGATACGGTCTGCCTCATCTTTACGCCCATCGTGCTGGTGGTCACCGACCGGCTGGCGCTTCCCGCCAAATCCTACATCATCGCTCTCGCCACCTCGGCCAACATCGGCTCGGTGATGTCGGTCACCGGCAACCCGCAGAATGCCGCCATCGGCATTTCGGCCGGCTTCTCGTTCCTCGGGTTCCTGGCCCACCTGGCGCCCGTGTCGCTGGTGGGCCTGGTCCTGAACTTCGCGCTCCTCGCCGCCATCTTCCGGCGCGACCTGAGCGGCGGCCCCCTCGAGGCCGTCGCCGGCCTTCCGGCCGCCGTGGACCGCGTCCTGCTCGCCAAATGCTTGCTCGCTGCTTCGCTCGTCGTGGTGCTGTGGATCTTCAACTTTTCCTTTCCGCTCGTGGCCATCTCCGTGGGCGCCTTGATCCTGATCATCGGCCGCGTGAAGTCGGGATTCATTCACCAGTCGGTGGACTGGGCGCTGCTACTCTTCTTTGCGTCTCTGTTCGTGGTCATCCGCGGATTCGAGCTTTCCGGTGCCACCGGCTATCTGATTCGACGCTTCGAGCCGGGATTGGAGGGGGGAGTGGTGGCGCAATTGTTGAGCTTGAGCGGAGCCATGGTGGTGCTCTCGAACCTCGTCAGCAACGTGCCCGCCGTCCTGTTGCTGCGGCCGCTGGTTCAAACGCTGGCCCATCGCCACTTCGTCTGGCTGGCCCTGGCCGCCTCGAGTACCTTGGCAGGAAACTGCACGCCGTTCGGCTCCATCGCCAATCTGATCGTCTTGCAGCAGGCCAGTAAGAAGACCCATCTTTCGTTCTGGCAATTCACGAAGGTCGGGCTGGTCGTCACTGTGGTCACCACCGGGGCGGCGATCGGCATCCTGATCCTGGAGTCCGCGCTCTTTCCCGGGCTCTGAGCGAAAGCCCTTGCGCCCCCGGCGGCTTTTCCCCACAATGGTGCCCGAGGGCCGGTGCCATGGACGATCGCGAGCTGCTCGACACGATGCTCCGCCTGGTGGCCAGCGAACCCTCCGAGCGGGGCTTGATGGCCAAGGGCGTGGCGTTGCTGGCCCGCGAGCGCCCGCATTTCAATTGGATCGGGGTCTATCTGCTGCAGGGCGGCATGCTGGTGCTCGGACCTTTTGTGGGCAAGCCCACTCCGCACGTGCGGATTCCCCTCGGCCAGGGCATCTGCGGCGCGGCGGCCCAAAGCGGCCAAACGATCGTTGTGGATGACGTGCAGGCCGACCCGCGATATCTGGCCTGCAGTCTCGAGACACGATCCGAGATCGTGGTGCCGATCGTGCGCAACGGCCGCGTGCTCGGCGAAATTGACGTCGACAGCGATGCCCCGGCGGCGTTCTCCGAGGCCGACCGTCTTTTGCTGGAGGCGGTGGCGAAGATTTTTGCCTCCCGATTGTGACCGCGCGGTCCGGCGGGGCCGTTCAGCGCCGGGCTCCAGCCGATCACCCCGGCGGCGGGCGGCGCGCGGCGCGCGCCGCACTCATCCAGCCTTCAGTTGCCTTCTCGCCCGACTCGCCTGATGAGCAAGCGCGCTCAAGCCGAGCTGATGTTGGTGGTGATCACGTTCGTGTGGGGCGCGACGTTTGTGGTGGTCAAGGCGGCGCTGGCGGAAGCCTCGCCGATGGCCTTTGTGGCGCTTCGGTTTCTCTTGGCGGGAATCTTGCTGTTCGCGGTGCTCGCCCGGCGGGCTCGAGCGCCCTGGGGCCGGGCGGTCGCAGCGGGGGCTGTTTTAGCCCTGTTTCTTTTTGCCGGGTTTTACTTTCAGACGTGGGGGCTGGTCTATACGACGGCCGCAAAGTCGGCCTTCATCACCGGCTTCAGCGTCATCCTCGTGCCGATCCTGGCCGCCTTCGAGGGCAGCCGCCTGGGTGCGTTTAACATCGCCGGCGCCCTCGCGGGACTTGCTGGCATCTATATCCTCGCCGCGCCTTCCGGCGCCGAGGGCGTCAACCGCGGTGATGTCCTGACCGTCCTCGCTGCTGTCTCGTTCGCCGTTCACATCGTGCTGGTGGGCCGCTACACGAAGCGGATCGCCTTCGAGCAGCTCGTCCCGGTACAGGTCCTGGGGGTGGGAGTCTTGGCCGTGGCGGCTGTGCCGCTTGACCCCGGCTTCAAGCTCCATTGGACGCCGGGCCTCGCGGCCGCCATCCTCGTGACGTCCGTGTTCGCCACCGCCTTGGCGTTCACTGTGCAAAACTGGGCGCAACAGTACACGCCGGCCCCGCACACCGCCTTAATCTTCGCGCTCGAGCCGGTTTTCGCGGGCTTGACCTCTCATTTCGCGGCGGGCGAACGGCTGGGGGGCCGAGCACTCGCCGGCTCGGCGCTGATCCTGGCCGGCATGTTGCTTTCAGAGTTGCGGAGCGGGAAGCCGGCGGCCATCGAGGGCTGACGGGGACGGCCCTTCGGCGCGGCGAACCGGAAGGCTGCCCGGGGGCCGGCCCGCTACGCCCCTTGCTTGAGCTGCGCCAACAGTTGGCGAATTTCAGCGTTGCGGTCGGAATTGGGGGCGAGCTTCAGAGCCTTTTCGAGCTCGCTTCGGGCGCGGGCGTTGTCGCCGAGCCGGTGGTACGTGAGGCCGAGATGATAGTGCAAACTTGGGTCGCCCGGCAGTTGGCTGACAGCTTCCTGGAAGAGCGGCAGGCCGAGCCGATACGCACCCTTTTTGTAATAGACCCAGCCGAGCGTATCCGCGACGTTCGGGGAATGCGGCAGGTTGCGCCGCGCCGATTGGGCCAAAGACAGCGCGGTATCGAGATCGCCGCCGTTCTCGACCATCAGATAGGCCAGGTCGTTGGCGGCTTGGGGCTGGTTTGGCTGAATCTGCAGCGCCTGCTGGTAGGCGGATTCCGCCCGCCGCCAGTCGCCCTCGGCCTGGTGCAGATCACCGAGCATCAAGTGGAGGGCCACGGCGCGCGGGTTGGTCTGAAGGCCCTTTTCAACCGTGGCCACCGCTTCGGCGCGGGCGCCCTGGTTCTTTTCCACTTGCGCCAGCAGCAGCCAGGCGGCCACATCATGGGGATCGAGGCCGGTTGCCTTTTCCAAATCCGACCGGGCGCCGGCGAGGTTTTTGCCCGCCATCAGCAGTTGACTGTGGAGCACCAGGAAGCCGGGGCTGTTGGGCACTTTGAGCATCTGCCGCTCAAGGCGCGCCCGTGCCTTGGCGAATTGCTTCTCGGCCAGATACGTATTGGCCAGGCCCTGCATCGCCTCAACCATTCCCGGATCGCGGTCGAGCGCCTCTTCAAAGAGCTTTTCCGCCTCGGGGTAACGCTTCTCGGACCAACGCAGGGCTGCGAGCCGGGCATAACCGACCGGATTCTGCGGGGCCACGGCGATCGCCTTTTGCAGATTACTCTCGGCTCCGGAGGTATCGTTTTGGGCGGCACGAGCGCTGGCCTCGAGCACGTACCCTTCCGCTGACGCGGGAACGGCCTTGATGATGGCCTGCGCGCTGTCTTCGAGTAGCCTCACGTCTCCCTTGCGGAGGGCGACCTCGGCCAGAGCGCGCTGGGCTTCTACCATTTGCGGGCGGAGTTGGACCGCCTCGCGCCACTGCTGCTCGGCCTGCCCCGCGTCGCCGTTGGCATGAAAAGCGTTCCCTAAGACGAAGTGGACAACCGGATTATCCGGCTCGTTTTTGAGGGCCGCTTCGAGAGGCTGGATGGCATCAGCCGCGCGGCCGCCGGCGATCAGAATCTCACCGCGATAAACCAGGGCCGGAACATTCTTGCTATTCTTGCGCAGCAGTTCGTCGTCCAGCTTCGAGGCGTCGTCGAGTCGATGCTCTTGGATCAGAAGCTGGATGTAATTCATCTTGGCCAGCTGATCTTTGGGGTGCTCGCGGCAGATGGAGGCATACTCGGCCACCGCTTTCTGCGGCTCTCCGAAGCGATAATAATAGTCGGCCAGCATGCGGTAAGCCTGAGGGTCGTCGGGGATGGCTCGCTTGGCGTCGATCATCACTTGCTCGGCTGGCGAGCGTTGTCCTTCGGCCAAGTAGAAGCGGGCCAGAGCCAGGCGGGCTGTCGAGTTCTTGGGTTGCTGCGCAACAGCCCGCTGGAAAATCTGCTCCGCTTCCGGAAATCGCCGCTGCCGCAGGTAAAAGTTCCCCAGGGCCAGCAGGGCAGAAAGAGACTTCGGGTCGAGCTCGATAGCCTTTTTGAAACTCTCTTCGGCTTTCGCCGTCTGCTGCGCGTCGAGTTGAAGATAGGCCAGATTGAGATAGGATTGACCTTGGTTGGGAGCCAGATCGATGGCTCCCTGCATCTCCTGGAGCGAAGCTTCAATATTGTTGAGGGCGGCGTAAGAGTTGGCAAGCAGGATGCGGCCGGCGACGCTATTGGGATCCTTTTTCAGGACGGCCTCGGCGATGGTCTGGGCGCGATGGAATTGCCGCGCGGCCAGCAGCAGGTTCCCGAGGTCAATCTGCGCCTGAAGGTTGTTCGGATCATCCTCGGTGGCGCGAACCAATTCCTGATAGGCGCTGCTCCAGATACCCAGCTTCAGATAACACTTCGCCAGCTTGTAATGGGCCTCGGCGTACTTGGAATCCAACTTGATGGCGTTCGAGTACTCGAGCATGGCGTCCCGATACCGCGCCTTAGAGAAATAGCTATCTCCGCTTGCTAAGTATTTGTTTTTGCGGATGTTAGGGTCGCGAGAGCACCCGGTGGCCAAGCTGAAGGCTACGACTATCCCATAGAACTTCGCAACGGAACGCTCTCTCATGGTTAACCTTCTCAGACGTCTGTTTTTTAACGTTTCCATCCGGGCGACAACGCAGCTGCCGTCATCACGGCGATTGGGCCCGCCTCAGCCCGAGAATCCAATGCCCCCGCGCCCGGTGTCTCCGTCGCCTCAAGTCCCCAGGACTCACCTCGGGATATAGTTTCCCAATAAGGGCACAACCTGGCTGGCAAAGGCGATAATCCTTTGCACGCCGCTGTCGGGACTTTCGCCGTCGCCAAGAGGCGTAATGAGCCGCACCAGAGCTCCGTCGGTTCGGTTGAGGCGAATCGCGTCCTCAACCAAGTAAAACCTTGCCAGATAAGCACTTGCCTCCGTTCGATTATGCGATTGGTACCAGTAGACGACGATTTGGCGATCCGCCCCGCGCGCGATCACCCACTGGTTCGCCGTGATCCGGGCACCGCCCGCCAAATTCAAGGAGGTCCGCTTGGAGACGACCGGAATCCATCCACTGCCGGGTAGGCAGTGGGCTGGATCATGAATCGTGTCATTGCTTCGCTGGCTGGGGAAATAGGCGATAAACAGGTCAACATAGGAATCCTCGGGCGCTTGATAGAGGCGTTCGATAAACTCGCCGGGCCCGAGGATGGCTCGGGTTTCTGAGTCTAGCTCTATATCTTTGATATCACGCCACTTACCAACTTCAAGGGGAAATGAATCGAGGCCTTCGTGGGGAGGCAACTGCTCGGGGCGGCTGCGAGCATCCAGAAACAGCACCGTGAGGGCCATCACCGTGGCGAGGGGTAGAAAGCGCGTCCAGGGAGTTGCCCGCGTCACGTCTTCGCCTCCAAATGTCTCCACTGCAGTAACTTACAAATAACGCCGTGGGTCAGAAATAGCAAAGTCATGGACAGAATGAAAATCACCCAGCCGGAAAACTCATGAAAGAAACCTTGGGCCAAGTCAGGGTCCCAATACAAGCCCATGAGCCCCGTGCCCATAATCCTTAACCCATTTGTAATCACAGCGATAGGAGCCGATACTAACGCCAGGACGACCCGCACCGAAAGGCGCGGCTCCAGAAAGTAGCCGTACATAACGGCGAGTGTGATGAGAGAAACGAGCGAGCGAATGCCGCTGCATGCTTCCACCACTTCGAGCGACATGCTCGATAGCTGGATGACGTTACCTTGCTGCAGTACGGGAACACCCAAAAGTCCTAACAAGGAGCTGGCCAAATCCGAGGCGAAAAACTGCAGTGGCAGCGTCACTTGGTTCATGATGATGGCCGGCAGGGGAACACCCAGAAATAGGACGGCCCACGGAAACAGCACGGCGCGAAATCGTTGCCATCCGCCATAGTAAACGACGAGGCCCGCGAGCAACAGGAGAAGTGAAGATCGGGAAAGAAACAACTCGGAGCCCAGCACCCCCACGACCAGCTCGGCCATGGCCGCCACAACCATCACCAAGCCGAACCAAGCCGGTTGGGGTGGGACGGCTCGCCATCGCGTCCGTTCCCGCCAAAGGACGTAGGCGCAAAAGGGTACGATAATGAAGCCATGGGAAAAATTGGGGTCTTGCCACCACTGGACTACCAGTTTGGCCACAATGCGGGCGTACAGGATACCGATCAGTCCCGCCAATACGGCCGCTTCTACCCACCAAAACCGCGGCGAGAGGGATTTTCGATGCGACTCGAGCGTGGTCTGAGGCGCATCGACTCGGTTCGTAGAAACGGAAAGAGACAAGTAAGCTCCCCTGCCCCCAAAAGCAATCACGCTTCCAAGTAGCGACTCACCACTTCCGTCGTCTATTCTACCTAAGCTTGACCCGAGTGTCTCCCCCCTTAACCTTGGCCATCTTCTTTTGTACTGCGGAGTTATGATGGCCTGCCGCGATCGGCGCGTTTCATCAATGGAGGCTCGCAGAAGCGGTGGGTTCGGCCCTTGGTTCGCCAGTTTTTCGGGCGGGCAAGGCTACCAAAGCGGAAAAAATTTTCCACTAAGTGGAAATGAGGCGGGACGGAATGGTATGAAGATTTAGCCCTCACGAAGCCAGTATATCTCTAATCGACTGGGTTAAAAGCAGTTAAGGCGGTTGTCCGGCCTGCCCCGAGGAGCGTTTCACGGTGGCAACCGTCGTGCGAGCACCACGTCGGGACTTGGGTGGTATTCTGTGTACCCGGCGGTTGCCAGGAAATGCCAGAAGAAACCTACAGGGTCGTGACGGCAAGCGGTTCCGTTCCGGCGCCGGCCGTTCGATCGTTTGTGCCGTGGGCAAGCCCGGCAATGCGGGCGGTCGACTGGCTGGCCGCCGAGATTGCTTCGACCGCGATTCCCGTCCTGCTGGTGGGCGAACGGGGTACCGGCAAGGACGTCGTGGCGGCCCAGATCCACGCGCGGTCACCTCGGCAGAGCGGTAGGCTGGTGAAGCTGGATTGTGCGGCGCTGACCCCCGACGCCCTGGATCGGCTTTTTGCCGGACACGGCAACGGTAACGGGGCGGCGGAGGAAAGGACGACGGTGTTACTGGACGAAGTCAGCGAACTTCACCCCGCCTGCCAAGCGGGTTTGCTGGAAGCGCTGTCGTTCGCCGACGGACGATCCGGCCGGCCGGCGGGAAGGGTTGGGGTGATCTCGGCCACCCGGCACAATCTGGAAGAGGCGGTTCGAGGCGGCCGGTTTTTAGACGCGCTGTACTACCGGATCGGCGGGATCACTCTGCGGTTGCCTCCGCTGCGGCATCGCCGCGAAGACATTGCCCCGCTGGCGGATTTTTTCCTTGCCGAGTACGCGGCCGTGTTAGCCCAGCCGCGGCCGTCGCTGAGCGCGCGCGGGCTCGAAACGCTCATGAATTACGGGTGGCCGGACAACATCTGGGAACTGGAAAGGGTGATGAAGCGACTCGCGGCGCTCGGCGACGAAAGCTTAGCCCTGGCCGCGCTCCGCTGGCCGCACCAAGCGGCACCGCCCGGCGACAACGGGGGCTCGGTGCGCCCGCTCAAAGAGGCGGCCCGCGCGGCTTCTCGCCAGGCGGAACGGCGATTGATCCTGCAGGTGCTCGAGCAGACTCGCTGGAACCGCAAGCGCGCCGCCCGCCAACTGCAGATCAGTTACAAGGCTCTGCTGTACAAACTCAAGCAGATCGGCTTGGACGATGAACCGGGGGAGCCCGGGCCGCCGCCGAAGGCATCCTGAACGGGCGGCTCGAAGGGGGTGCGAAGCGGAGAAGATAAGGAGGAACAGCAAAGCGATGAAAAACAGATCACTCCTGCTATTGGTCATGATTACGGCGCTGGCGGCAGCGAGCGCAGCGAAGCATCGCAAGCCTGCCCCCGCCGCGGTCCCAAGCGGCAACCCGGCAACCGTCCCCGCCACTTACGTCATCGCCCCCGACGACGTCCTGGACGTCGAGGTGTGGGGAAATCCCCAGCTCTCGCGGCAGGTTCCAGTGCGTCCGGATGGCAAGATTTCATTGCCCTTGATCGATGACGTGCAGGCCGCCGGGCTGACGGCCACGCAGCTGGCGGCGGCCGTCACGGACAAGCTCAAGAAGTTCGTTACCGATCCCCAAGTGACGGTGATCGTGACGGCGGTCAACAGCCAGCATGTGTACATCCTGGGCGAGGTGAACCGCAGCGGCATGATTGCCCTGGCGCCGCACATGACCGTGCTGCAGGCGCTGTCGAGCGCCGGAGGCTTTACGAATTTTGCCAATCCCAAGAAGATTTATATCCTGCGCAATGAAGACGGCAAGCAGGTGAAGTACCCCTTCAATTACAAGGACGTGATGAAGGGCCGGAACCTCGATCAAAACATCGAGTTGAAGCCTAACGACGAGATCATTGTTCCCCAGTAGGGGCGGCGGATCATGACGACCATAAGGGAACGACTGGGAATTGCCGTTGCCGCGCTGCTGGCAGCCTCGGCGATCGTCCGAGCCCAGCAAGGTGGAGCGCCTCCGGCATCCACCCCTCCGGGGGCGCCGCAAACGGCCGCCGGCTCCGCCGTGCCTCCCCCGCAGGAGCCGCCGCCGGCTCCGCCGCGCGACACCAGCCCGCTCGGCGGCGTCCAGGCCGCGGTGGCCCTCGCCGCCGGGGAACGCAGCTACCTACTCACCACGTTTTCAATTGCCCAGGATGGGGATACCAACGCGCAGTTCAGCCCCCAAGGGTCTGGCCTGGAAGAGGTGACCATTCCCGTGGCGCATGTGAGCCTCAACCGCGTCCTGACGCGCGGCCAGTTTGTGGCCGATTACCTCGGCGGCGCCCTGATTTATGACAGCCAATCCAGCCTCAACGGTATCTTTCAGCAGTTCGGCTTTTCGCAGGAATTCAAGTTGCGGCGCTGGGACGTGCTGCTGACGGATCGCGCCAGCTATCTGCCCCAGTCGCCTTTCGGATTTTCCGGCGTCGACCTGATCGGCAGTGTCGGCAGCGGGTGGCAAAGCGGCCTCGGAGCCGGCCTGAACCCGCTCAATTCTTCCTTTGCGCCCAGCCAGAGCGTGTTTACGGGGCAGTTTGGCCGCTTCATGGACGTGGGGGCGGCACAGGTCCAATACTGGGTGACGCCGCGCACCTCGGTTTTCGCCACCGGCGCGTTCACCACCATGCAGTTTGGCAATCAGACGACGTCTCTTGCCTCCCAACCCCTGTTGAGCGGCAACAACCTGATCGGCACGGCCGGCGTCGATCATTTGGTAACCAGCAAGGATACGCTAAGCCTGGTTTACACCCACAGCCAGTTCAACTTTGTGGGTTTTCCCGAGACGGTGTATAGCAACTTCGTCCAGGCCGGTTACGGCCGGCGGATCACCGGGCGCTTGGCGCTGGCGCTGTTTGGGGGGCCGGAGCTGACCACGGTTCGGCAACTGGGAGTGAACCTGCAACGGCAGCTGCTGGCGGCCGGCCAAGGCCACCTGGACTATCAGCTCCCGCGCACCGGCCTGAGCCTCACTTACCTGGTGGGGGCCACGCCCGGCTCGGGAGTGCTGGCCGGGGCCGAGACCAGCGAAATCACGGGAAGCCTGAGCCGGCAATTGACCCGGACCTGGACGGGCAGCCTGAGTCTGGGCTACGCCCATAACACGGCGCTTGAACCGAACAACCTCGGGGTGAAGAACAGCTACAACAGCGAATTTGGCGGCCTGCGGCTGGACCGCAACTGGGGGCGCTCGACGAAGGTGTTTTTCATGTACAACGTCGAGCGCGAAACGGCAAACTCCGTCCTCTGCGCGGGCACGGCCTGCGGCCGGCAGTTCATGCGGCAGATTTTCGGCGTCGGGTTGAGTTATTCGGCGCGGCCGATCGGCCTTTGAGGCGCTTCAGCGCCGCCGATCGGCGGGAGAGATACGGGAGCGATCATGGTGAGCCATCGGGAGATGAATTTGGACGATTATCTGGCGATCCTGCGCCGGCGGATTCGCTGGTTCCTGCTTCCGGCGGTGCTGGGCCCGCTGCTCGGCTACGCAATCACTCTGGCGCTCACGCCGCGCTACACCTCCACCAGCCTGATCCTGATCGAGCAGCCGACCGTGCCTGACAGCGTCGTGCCGTCATCCAACAACAACGACCTGTTCACGCGCCTGGCCACCATGCAGGAGCAGATCCTGAGCCGCAACCGCCTCCAGCCGCTCATCGAGCGCTACGATCTGTACCGCGATGCCCGCCAGCGATCCATGGAAGACGCCGTCGAGCAGATGCGCGACGCGATCAAGGTGCAGCCCGTGCAGTTTGCCAGCACGGTGACGAACGGCGCTTCCAGCAACCGCGAGGTGCCCGGCTTCAGCATCAGCTTCACGGGCAACAACGCCCGCGTCGCCCAGCAGGTCTGCTCCGAGCTGACGACCATGTTCATGGACGAAAACATCAAACAACAGGAGCAGACTGCGCAAAACACCACCGACTTTCTTTCCGCTCAGATCGCCGACGCCAAGCGCAAGCTCGACGAGCAGGAGGCGAAGCTGGCGGAGTTCAAGCGCCAGCATCTGGGTGCTCTGCCCGACGAGCAGCAGTCGAATCTGCAAATCCTGACCGGACTCAACACGCAGTTAGCGGCGGCCAGCGAGGCCCTGAACCGTGCCCAACAGGATAAGGCGTACGCCCAGGCGCTGCTGCAGCAGCAATGGGCGGCCTGGCAGGCGGCCATCAGCGGCGAAAGCCCGGCGACGCTCCAGGACCAGTTGAAGAAAGAGCAGGACGAGCTGGCGGTGCTCGAAGCCCGCTATACGCCCGACTACCCCGACGTCATCAAGCTCAAGCACGATATTGCCGAGCTGCAGAAGAAGATTCTGGCCCAGGCGGCGCACAAGAACCCGGCGGCGCCGGCCGCTTCGGCCTTCGAGCCGCCCCAGATTCAGCAATTGCGCGCCCAGCTTCGCCAGGACGAGGAGATCATCCGCGCCGAGACGCGGGAGCAGGCGCGCATCGAGCGGCAGATCCGGAATTACGAAGCGCGCGTTCAGATGACGCCGCTCGTCGAGCAACAGTTCAAGGAGCTGACGCTCGGGCACGAGACGGCGCTCGAGTTCTACAACAAGCTTTTGGCCAGCCGCAACCAGTCGCAGATGTCGGCGGACTTGCAGAGCCGCCAGCAGGGAGAGACGTTCCGCGTGCTCGATTCGGCCAGCCTCCCGCTCGAACCGAGTTTTCCCGTCTGGTGGCAGTTCACGCTGGGCGGCCTGGGGGCGGGCGTGGCGCTCGGCCTGATGCTGGCGTTCTTCCGCGAGTACCGAGACAAGTCGCTGCGCGACGAGCGGGACATCGCGTTCTATCTGGAGCTGCCCACCCTGGCTCTGGTGCCTTCTCTCGATCCGCCGAACGGCCGGCGGGGAGCGCGGAAAGCGCCGCCGGGAAAGCCGCGGGCGCTCAAAGCGGAAGCCTGAGCGGCGGCCGGGAACGAAAGGCGACTCGGTTATGTACAGGAAGTTTTTCGGCTTGCAGGACAACCCGTTCAACGTCAATCCCGACCCCCGGTATCTGTTTCTGACCGGCCACACCCAGGAAGCGCTCTCCTGCCTGACGTACGGAATCCAGAATCGGCGCGGCTTTGTGTTGCTGACAGGGGAGGTGGGGACGGGCAAGACGACGCTCATCAACAAGCTGCTCGAGTGGCTGCGGCGGCAGAACATGGCCACGGCCTTCATCTTCAACCCGCGGCTGAACGTCAGCCAGTTCTTTGATTACATGATGGTCGATTTTGGCATTCCGGGCGATAGCAAGCTCAAAAGCCAGACGCTGATGCGCCTCAATCATTGGCTGCTCGAGCGGTACGCGCGGGGCGAAACCGCCGTCCTGATCGTCGACGAAGCCCAGGACCTTTCCTATCAGATGCTCGAAGAGATTCGCCTGCTGACCAACCTGGAAACTTCGACCGACAAGCTGCTCCAGATTGTGCTTTCCGGCCAGCCGGAACTTGATTTGAAGCTCCGCCAGCCAGAACTGCGGCAGTTGCGCCAGCGCGTGACCTTGCGGGCGAAGACCTACCCTCTGACGCTCGAGGAGACGCGCGGCTACGTGGACAAGCGGCTGAGCATCGCCGGCAGCAACGGACAGCCGGTGTTCAGTCCGGAGGCGGTCGAGGCGGTTCACAAGTACGCGCGGGGGATTCCGCGGGTGATCAACCTGCTGTGCGAGCATTCGCTGATTAGCGCCTTCGCCGACCAGGAAAAGCCGGTTTCGGCGCGGACGGTGGACGCCGTGGCGCGCGAGTTCGAGCTCGACGAGCTCGAGCCGACCGCCCCTCCGCCCCTGGCGGCCACGCCCGAAAACCTCCGCATGGCCGAGGCCCTCCAGAATCTGGCGGCGCTGATGGATCGGCTGCGCAAGTCGGGATAAGGCGGCGGCCCGGGAAGGGAAGTTATGAGTCGAATTCACGATGCCTTGAAGAAGGCGCAAGAGGAGCAGGCGGAGCGGCGCGAGGACGGAGCCGCCGAAATCGGCCTGGCGGACGCGCCGGAAGGGATTCCGGGCGGGCTCGAGCCGGCGGCGCTTGAGGCGGCCGAAGAACCGTCCCGCCCGCTGACGCTGGCCGAGCTCGAGCAGCGCTGCCCGGCCGTGCCCTGGAAGTTGAAAGCCCGCAGCCTGCTGTTTACCGACCCGAGTGAACGTTCCGTGGCCTCGGAAGAGTTTCGCACGCTGCGCTCGCGTCTTTACCAGATTCGCGAGCGGCAGCCGCTCCGGACGCTGCTCGTGGCCAGCTCCCTGCCGGGGGAGGGAAAGACGTTTGTGGCCACCAACCTGGCCCAGGCGATCGTCCAGCAAGAGGGCCGCAGCGTCCTGCTGCTCGACGCCGACCTGCGGCTGGCGCGCGCCCACCAATTGCTGGGCGCGCCGGCGAGTCCGGGACTGTCCGAATATCTGCGCGGCGACGTTGACGGGTGGTCCATCCTGCAGCGCGGGCCGAAGAAGGGTCTGTTCTTCATTGCCGGGGGCAAGCCGTATTCGAATCCGGTGGAACTGATCGCCAACGGCAAATTAAAAGGTCTGCTCCAGCGCTTGGCCCCGGTGTTTGACTGGATCATCCTCGACTCGCCGCCCGCCGTCCCGCTGTCGGATGCCAGCCTGCTTGCCGAGTTGTGCGACGGCGTGGTGCTGGTGGTGCAATCCGGGTCGACGCCGTTCGACCTGGCGCAGAAAGCGCGCGCCGAATTCCGCGACCGGCACGTGGTGGGCGTGGTGCTCAACCGGGTGCCGCCCCGCGCCGCTTACAGCGCGTATTACTACGGCGTGCCGCCGGCCGAGGTGCCCCCCAAAAAAGGGGAGACGAATCCGCGAGAGGGACGGGCCTAAAGACTGTGGTCCGCGTCTTCAACGTGCATTATCCGGTCCGCACGGTGATCTTGCTGTGCGGCGAAGTGGCGATTATCTGCGCCTCATTCCTGCTGGCGGCCCTCCTCCACTACGGCAGCGACTCGGGCCTGGTGCTCCGCTACGATTACGGTTTCTATAAGATTCTCGGCGTTACCGTCATGGCGGTCGTCTGCCTGCACTATTTCGACCTCTACGATCCCGAGCGGATCGCCTCCGCGACTGAAACCTACGTCCGCGTGCTGGTGGTGCTGGGCGTTCTCTGTCTGCTGCTTTCGGTTCTCGGATACTTTTTCCCCGACTTTCTGATGGGGGGCAACGTCTTTGTGGTCGGCGTCTGCATTCTGACGATCGCCCTGCTGCTGTGGCGGCGCACCTACGTCTGGCTGGTCGGCCAGCCGTACCTGCGCGAGCGCGTCTACGTCCTCGGGGCCGGCGACCGGGCGCGCCGCCTGGTGGAGGCTTTGCGGCACCGCCAGCATCTCGGCATGGAGGTCATCGGCTGGGCCGGAGCCAGCGGGGGCTCCCTGAGCCGCGAGGAGCTCGCCCGAAAGCTTCTGGCGCTCAAGGAGGAACGCGCGGTCGATCGCGTCATAGTGGCGCTATCCGACGCGCGGGGCTTGATGCCCGTGCGCGAACTGCTCGAACTCCGCCTGAGCGGCGTTTATGTGGAAGATGCCACCGCGTTGCTCGAGAAAATTTCCGGCAAGATCGAGGTGCTGGACCTGCACCCGAGCTGGCTCATTTTTTCCCAGGGCTTCCGCCTTAACTTCACCTTTATGCTGGCCCGGCGGATCGTTTCCACGCTGGTAGCGCTGGTCTGCCTGCTCGTCACCCTGCCGCTGGTTCCGCTCATCGTCTTGCTCATCAAGCTGACCTCGCCCGGCCCGGTCCTCTATCGCCAGAAGCGCGTGGGGCGCGGCGGAAGAATATTTACGTGCTACAAGTTCCGGACGATGCGGGCCAACGCCGAGGCGGATACGGGGCCAACCTGGGCGCTCGACAACGATCCGCGCATCACCCCAATCGGAAGGTTCCTCCGCAAACTTCGCCTGGACGAGATCCCTCAGTTGTGGAACGTCCTGCGGGGCGACATGGCATTCATCGGCCCGCGGCCGGAGCGTCCGGAGTTTGTCGAGCGACTGAGCCGTGACATCCCGTATTACGGTCTCCGCCACACCATCCGTCCCGGCGTGACCGGATGGGCTCAAATCCGATACAAGTATGGGAATTCGGTTGAGGACGCGAAGGAAAAGCTGCAATACGATCTTTTTTATATCAAGAACATGTCGATCGGGCTCGATTTCTGGATCATGCTCCAGACGTTGAAGGTGATCCTTCTTGGCCGAGGGGCCCAATGAAGTGGATCTTCTGGCCGTCGGTCGCGCTGCTGGGCTATACGCTGGCCGGGTATCCTTTCCTGCTATGGCTGCGGAGCCGGTGGCATCCGCGGCCGGTGAAAAAGGGGGCCATTCTGCCGGCGATTTCGGTCGTCATGGCAGTCCACAACGAAGCCGGGGTGATCGCTCAGAAGCTGCAAAATTTGGCCGGTGTGGAGTACCCCCGCGAGCGGATGGAGATCATCGTGGTGTCGGATGGCTCGACCGACGGCACAGTAGAAATGCTGCAGAATCAGAAGGATGAAAGACTCAGGATCATAGTCCTGTCTCGGCACGAGGGAAAGGCGGCGGCGCTCAATCGTGGGGTCGAAGCGGCCAGGGGCGAGGTGGTGGTCTTCACAGATGCAAGGCAACTTATTCATCCGCAAGCGATTATGCATCTGGTGTCGAACTTTGCCGATCCTTCCGTCGGCTGTGTGAGCGGCGAACTCGTCCTCCGAACGGCCAGCGCGGCGGAGCCCGCCAAGGGATGGAGGCTGTACTGGAACCTGGAGAAGAAGATTCGTCAATGGGAGGCTGCCGCCGGCTCCGTGGTGGGGGTCTCGGGCGCGCTTTACGCCGCGCGGCGGGAGATGATACCGGCGCTGCCGCCCTGGACGATTCTCGACGATGTCTACATTCCGCTCCATGTTGCCCGGCGCGGCGCCAGGATTCTGTTTGAGCCACAAGCGCTGTTTTATGATACGGTTGCGAGCGATAACCGGGAATTCCGGCGCAAGGTGCGCACCCTAACCGGCAACTACCAGCTTCTGCAGCTTGCGCCCTGGCTGCTCAGCCGCTCGAACCCCCTGCGGTTTGAATACGTCTCCCACAAGCTGCTGCGATTGCTTTTGCCCTTCGCGCTGTTGGGGACTCTGGCCGGGTCGGTCGGACAGCCCGGATTGGTCTACCGGCTGGCGCTGGCGATGCAGATCGGATTCTATCTACTGGCTATGGTGGCGACTTTCCGGCCGCGGCCGCAATTTCTGCGCCGACTCGCCGACGCCGCTCGGGCGTTTGTGGTGCTGAACACGGCAGCGGCCGTGGCGTTGGTGTTTTTCGTAGGCGGGAAGAAACAGGTGTGGGTGCAATAATCTACTAAAAACAAGCATGTTATTGAGAAGCGCCAGCTCGCTGACCGCGCCCGTCGAGACTAGCTCCGTGCCGGCCCCAGACGCCGCCCATCCGGTGGCTTTCCGGAAGCCCGAGGCGCTCTCGGGAGCCTATCGGTGGCTGCTCGCCTTCATGGTGATCTACTGCGCCCGGCCGGAAGATTGGATTCCTGGGCTCTATCTGCTTCATTTGGCAAAGGTTGCAGGATTTCTCGCGCTCGTGGCCTTTATCCTGAGCGTGGACCAGGTGCGAGGCGGGTTGTTCGGACTTCCGAGGGAAATGCTCCTTATGCTTCTGCTCCTTGGCCAACTGTCCGTTTCAGCCATCGCTTCTCCGATTTGGCGGGGAGGGGCGGTGCATCACGTTTTGGACTTCGCCAAGGTGGTCCTGATCGCTCTCGTCGTGGTTGTATCGGTGACTTCGCTCGGGCGATTACGCCGGTTAGTCTTCGTTGAAACAGCGTCGGTAACCATGATCGTCCTGGCTACAATTCTGAAGGGGCGCCTTAACGCTGGCAGGTTGGAGGGTATTTTAAACGGCATGTATCAGAATCCGAACGACTTTGCGTTTGCCATT
This sequence comes from Acidobacteriota bacterium, assembly GCA_902812365.1. Lineage (GTDB taxonomy): Bacteria > Acidobacteriota > Terriglobia > UBA7540 > UBA7540 > CADDZC01. The sequence continues at coordinate 33,630 of CADDZC010000012.1, forward strand.
GCCCTCGGCCTGCCCTTTGCCCTGGCCTTCCTCGTGGCCGGACGTGGAATTTGGCGTAAGCTATTCTGGCTCAGTGTGATGGCGATGATGGTCTATGCCGTCCTGTTGACTGCCTCCCGTTCCGGCCTGCTGGCGACGGTGATGGCGGCGGGCGTCGCGGTTTGGGAGTTTGGGATTAAAGGCCGCCGGCGGTACCTGCCCGTTCTGGCGTCGATGGTGATGATCGCCGCGGTAGCGCTAGAGGGCGGACTTCTTAAAGAGCGCTTTCTGGGTACCTTCAATGTCGCCGACAATGTCGCCTATTCCTGGGGCTCAGCCGAGCAGAGGCGCCAGCTTCTGAAGCGCAGCCTAGAGGTGACGGCTGAGCACCCTCTGTTGGGCGTCGGAGCGGGAAACTTTGACGTCGTTTCCGGAGCGTGGCGCGTCACTCATAACGCTTATACTCAAATGAGCTCGGAAGCCGGCATTCCGGCTTTGATATTATTCCTGATGATTCTGTGGAAGGCATTTTCTAACCTGCGCAAAGTCAAGGAGTTAGCACCAGGCCACGAGGAATTGATCCTTTTCGCCGGCGCGCTTCGGGCCAGCCTTGCCGGGTTCCTGGTGGGGGCGTTTTTTGAGAGTGTTGCTTATCTGTTCTTCCCCTACATCTTGGTGGTTTGCACCACGGCCCTGGTGACCATCGCGCGGGCCAACGAACTGGCTGCCGGAAGCGAGGACGCGGCCGGCGGGCTGCCCGGCTCCTATGCGGCGGCCTGCAAAGCGATGGGATGGAGCCGGTAACCTCAGGAACGAGTAAGTTGCTGATAAACCATACTTTATCAATCCATGACGTCGCTTGAAAAAGCTCTCAGAAACCTTCGCTGGCTGCCCGGCTACGTTTGGCAGCGGAGCTGGAACCGAGTTCCGAAGGGCGCTGTTCATGTCATCATCGCTCTGGCCGACCACTATGAGCCGTCCGTCGAACCGGGAACGGACGAGGGCCGGGCCGCGGGCGCGGTGCAAGAGCAGCGCGTGGAACGTTGGTGTCGAGAGTACCCGCAAGTGGTTGAACCATATCGAGATAGTGACGGATATCCGTTTCGCCACACCTACTTCTACCCGGCCGAGCAGTTTGATCCCCATCTGATCGAGCGCCTCGCCGAACACTGCCACGCCGGCTGGGGCGAGATTGAGATTCACCTCCATCACGGTATTCAGAGGCCCGATACGGCTGAAAACACCCGGCGCGTCATCGCGGAGTTTCGTGACCGGCTGGCCTCGCGAGGATGTCTTTCGCGCTGGGATGGGGACCCTCGGCCGCGCTATGGTTTCGTACACGGGAACTTTGCCCTGGCGAATTCCTCGGGCGGAGCCTGCTGCGGCGTCGATGACGAAATGCAAGTCCTCGCCGAAACGGGATGTTATGCGGACTTCAGCCTTCCAGCGGCCCCGAACCCGGCCCAAGTGGCCAAGGTGAACGCCATATACGAGTGCGGTTTGCCGCTCGACCGGCGCGCACCGCAGCGGCGGGGCCGCGATCTTTCAGTCGGCCGCGTTCCCACGACGTTTCCCATCATCGTCCAAGGGCCTCTGACGCTCGATTTTGAGCGGTGGCGCGGCGGCCGGCTATTCCCCGGCATCGACAATGGCGAGCTGACGACGCGCCGTCCGCCCACGCTCGAACGCCTGCGCCGGTGGATGCGGGCGGGGATCACGGTGCGCGGCCGCCCGGACTGGGTGTTCGTCAAGCTACATTGCCACGGCATGGATCCGCGGGATGACGGCGCGATGCTGGGCGAGCCGATGCGCCAATTCCTGCGTGAAATCACGGGCGAGTCGAGGCAGAGCTTCCGGCCCCACTTTGTCACGGCGCGCGAGATGGTGAATATTCTGCTGGCGGCTTGTGACGGGCGCGAGGGCAATCCGGGCGACTATCGCGACTACCGGCTTCGACGGATCGGCGCCGGCCGGCCTGGAGCGGCCGCACGCCCGTCGCGGGCCCCGGCGGGCGTGCTGGATTCCTAAATCGGGAAGGGCAAGCCACGCGCGCCGCGGCGGGGGGCCGCCTGCCGGGCCGCACTTCTTTCACAGCGCTATGTGTGGAATCGCGGGCATTGTCGATTCGGAAGCCGGAGCGGTGGTGGACCCGGCCGTCATCCATGCCATGTGCCAGACGATGATCCACCGCGGGCCGGATGACGAGGGATTGTATGTGCGGGGCGGCGTCGGGTTGGGAATGCGCCGCTTGAGCATCATCGACCTCGCCGGCGGCCGGCAGCCCATTTCCAACGAAGATGGGAACGTCTGGATCGTCTTTAACGGCGAAATTTACAATTTTCCGGAACTGCGCGCCGAGCTGGAAGCGCGCGGACACCGTTTTTCCACGCGCACCGATACGGAAGTCATCGTTCACCTTTATGAAGATTGGGGCGCCCGGTGCGTCGAAAAACTGCGGGGCATGTTTGCCTTTGCGATTTATGACCAGCGCCGGAACAGCCTGTTGCTCGCCCGCGACCGTATTGGCGTCAAGCCGCTCCACTACGCTCGGGCGAAGGGACGGCTGATCTTTGCCTCGGAGATCAAGGCTATCCTGGCCGCCGCGCCGGAGCTGAAACAGATTCGCCGCGAAAGCCTCCTCGAATATTTCTATCTGCGGTACATTCCCGACCCTCACACGGCCTTCCAAGGCATCGAAAAACTTCTTCCGGGCCACACCCTCGAATTCGCCGGCGGGCGAATGACTCTCCAGCCCTACTGGGATTTTCCCGCCTACGGAACCTCCGAACCCGGCTCGGAGGAGGACTGTTTGGCGGAGCTCGAGCAGCGCCTGGCGGAGGCTGTGCGCATCCGGTTGATCGCCGACGTTCCGCTGGGAGCCCTGCTGAGCGGGGGGACGGATTCCTCGACGGTGGTGGCGCTGATGGCGCGCGCCAGTTCGCGGCCCGTCAAGACGTTTTCGATCACGTTTGGCCACGAGGAGTTTGACGAAGCCCAGTACGCGCGCCGCGTGGCCGAGCGCTTCGGGACCGACCACCATGAGCTCCGGGTGGAGCCGGATTTCAGCGAAACCCTCGAGGCTCTCACCCGCTCGCTCGAAGAGCCCTTCGGCGATTCCTCCCTGCTCCCCACCTACCACGTTTGCCGCCTGGCCCGCCAGCAGGTGACCGTCGCCTTGTCCGGAGACGGTGGCGACGAGCTTTTTGCCGGTTACGAGCGCTACCGGCTCCACCAGCGGCGGCGGGGGTTTCGCGTCTTGCGTGGGCCGCTCGGTCGCTGGTATCGAGGCCGCGTCTACCCGGCCCTGCCCGCCGGGTTCTATGGGCGGAACTGGCTCTTCAACGTCTCGCTCGGCGAGCTCGATCGCTATCTGGATTCCATCTCGGTGCTGCCGGCTCTCGACCGCCAGCGCCCGCTCTTTTCCGAGGACTTCCTGGCCGCCGCCGGCGCGCCGCACCCGCTCGCCCTTCTGCGCGCTTACTACGACCGCGCTCCCGCTCACGACCCGCTCAGCCGGTTGCTCTATCTGGATTCGAAGACGAGCTTGCCCGGCGACATGCTGGCCAAAGTCGATCGCATGAGCATGGCCACGGGGCTCGAAGTCCGCGTGCCGATTCTCGACCACGTCCTGGTGGAAACGGTGACGGCGCTCCCGGCGCGGTGGAAAGCGCGAAGGGGTCGCGGCAAATATCTGTTACGGAAACTGGCCGAGCGGGTAGGGGTGCCGGCGGAGGTGTTGAATCGGCCCAAGCAAGGATTCGCTCTGCCCCTCGTCCACTGGATGCGGAAGGAGCTGCGCCGGGAGTTGGCGGAATTGCTGCTCGAGCGGCGGGCGCTCGAGCGCGGCTATTTCCGTGCGCCGGCCTTGAGCGCGCTCCTCGATGAACATTTCCGGGGGCGGCGCGATCATGCCCAGAAAATCTGGCTGCTCGTCATCTTCGAGTTATGGCACCGCAATTTTTTGGAGGCGCCGCCGCCGGCCGAGCGGCTGCCCGTGCCGGCGGCCGCCGGCTTGAAGGCAGGCCCGTGTTGAAACCTGACGCCCACATTGAAACCCCGAGCCGCTTCCCCGAGCGGCCCGGCGTCTTGTTCATGACCGACAGCTTCGAGACCGGGGGGAGCGAACGGCAGTTCGCGATACTGGCTCGCGCCCTCGCTGGCGGGGCGTTTCGCGTCGAGGTCGGCTGCTTGCAAGCACGCGGGGCGTTTGCCGGAGCTTTTTCGGACGTAGCGCATTTCCCGACCGGCGGAAGTTTTCTGAGCCTCCGGTCGCTGGAGTCGTGCGTGGCTCTGGCGCGTTTCCTGCGCCGGCGCCGCATCGCCGTAGCCCAGGCGTTTGATTTTTACTCCAACTTGATGCTGATCCCCGCCGCGTGGCTGGCTCGGGTGCCGGTCATCGTGGGCAGCCAGCGGCAGATCGGCGATCTGCTGACCTCGCGGCAGTTTCGAGCTCAAGCGGCGGCCTTTCGGCTCTGCGATCGGGTGGTGGCCAACTCCCGCGCCGCCGCCGAACGGTTGCGGCCGAGCGGCGTCCGGCCAGACCGGGTGGTGGTGATTCCCAACGCGCTTCCCGAAGAAGCGTTTGCCGCCGCCGCGCCGGCCCTGCCGCGCGAGGCGGGCCGGCTGCGCGTTGGAATGATCGCCCGCATGAACCATGCGGTGAAGAACCATCCGGGCTTTTTGCGGGCGGCGGCGCGGATCGCGGCACAGTTTCCCGGAGTGGAGTTCGTGCTGGCGGGCGATGGTCCGATGCGGGAAGAACTCGAGCGCTTGGCCGGCAGCCTCGGTCTGGCGACCCGAGTTCGTTTTCTCGGCGACCGGCGCGACATTCCGGCGGTGCTGGCGAGCCTGGACGTTTCCGTGCTGCCGTCGTTTTCCGAAAGCCTGCCGAACGCGGTGCTGGAATCGATGGCCGCCGGGGTGGCGGTGGTCGCCACGCGCGTTGGCGGCAACCCGGAAGCGGTGGCGGACGGCGAGACGGGCTTGCTGGTGGAGCCGGGCGACGACGCGCGGCTGGCGGCGGCCATCGAGCGCCTGTTGAGGGACGCGGAGCTGCGCCGCCGCTGCGGCGCGCGGGCGAAAGAGGTGGCGCGCGAACAATACAGTTTGGAGCGAGTGACGCGGCGGTTTGAGGAACTGTATCAAAGCCTGCTGGCCGAGAAGCCGGGGCGCCGGGCCTGGCTTCGACCCGCGCCGTCCGGCGCGGCTCCGGCCCGGCGCCGGCTGCGGGTGGCGATTGTGGCCGCGTCGCCCCGCTGGATCGGCGGCCACGGAGTCCAGGCCGAGCTGCTGATGCGGCAGTGGCGGGACGATCCGGCGGTCGAGGCGCGCTTCATCGCCATCGATCCCGACTTTCCGCGCGTCCTGGCCGGAGCGGGGCGGATTCCGGTGCTGCGGACGGTGGCGCGGCTGCCGCTCTATCTGCGGGCGCTCGGGCGCGGCCTGCGGGACGCCGATATCGTCCACATCTTTTCGGCGTCGTATTGGTCGTTCCTGCTGGCCCCGGTGCCGGCCTGGTGGATGGCGCGGCGGCGGGGGAAGAAGGTGCTCATCAATTATCACAGCGGCGAGGCGCGCGACCATCTGCGGCGGTGGCGGACGGCGCTGCCGGTGTTGCGGCGCGCGGACCGGCTGGTGGTGCCGTCGGCGTACCTGGTCGAGGTCTTTCGGGAATTCGGACTGGAGGCCACGCCGGTGCCGAATGCGGTGGATCTCGATCAGTTTCGTTACCGGTTGCGGCAGCCGCTCCGCCCCCTCCTGCTGTGTACGCGCGGCTTCCATCCCTATTACGGCGTCGATGTGGTGGTTCGCGCCTTCGCCCAAATTAAACGCGAGTTTCCCGAAGCGCGGCTGCTGCTGGTGGGGAAAGGGCCGTCGGAGGGCGAGGTGCGCGCCTTGGTGAGCCGGCTGAGGCTGGCCGACGTGGAATTCACGGGGCCGGTGGCGCACGCGGAGATCCATCGCCAGTACGAGCGCGCCGACGTGTTCATCAACGCGTCGTGGCTTGACAACCTGCCGATCTCGCTGCTTGAAGCTTTCGCCTCGGGCACGCCGGTGGTGACGACGGCGGCCGAAGGCATCCGCCATTTCGTGGAGCACGAGCAGACGGGATTGCTGAGCGAATGCGGCGACCCGGCGGGGCTCGCGCGAAACGTCATCCGCCTGTTGCGCGAGCCGGCCTTGGCGCTCGCTCTCAGCCGCAACGCGCGCGAAGAATCGCGACGCTACAGCTGGGAGGCCGTGCGGCCCCAGTGGCTGGCCGTGTATCGTTCGCTCGGTCCGGCGGAGGCGGTGGAAAAGCAGTTTTCACCCGAGCCGGCGCTTAGAGTATAATGAAGGTTCGCGGTCGAGGCTGTTTTCGCTCGACAGCCGTGGCGAGCGGAGATGAAAGCATCCGCCGATCCTCGAACCTTCCTCCGTTGCCCGACGGCCGGGACCGAGCGCCGGCCCTGTTGTTCCTGAAGGTTAAGCCCAAGTTGTCCATTTCATCGACGAAAGGAACCGAATGCGGGATCATTTGAATCCGCCGCACGGCGGAGAACTGGTGAATTTAATGGCGGCGCCCGAGCGCCGCTTCGAGCTGCAGGCCGCCTCGCGCGACTGGCCGTCGCTCGACTTGAACCAGCGGCAGCTTTGCGACTTGGAACTGCTGCTGACGGGAGGCTTCTCGCCCCTGCGGGGCTTTATGTCGCGCCGCGACTACGAGGGCGTTTGCGGCACCATGCGCCTGGCGAACGGCCTTCTGTGGCCAATACCGATTACCCTGGACGTGACGGAAGAGTTGGCCCGGACACTGCGGCCGGGCAGCCCCGTCGCCCTGCGCGATCCGGAAGGGGTCATGCTGGCCACCCTCCACGTGGAGGAGGTCTGGCAGCCCGACCGCCGGGAAGAGGCGAAGCTGGTGTTTGGCACGACCAGCCGCGCCCATCCGGGTGTCGCCTACCTGCTCGAGCAGACTAACCCCTGGTACGTCGGCGGGCGTCTGGAGGGCGTCCAGTTGCCGGCCCATTACGACTTCCGTTCCTTGCGGCTGACGCCGGCCGAGTTGCGGGCCGATTTTGTCCGCCTGGGTTGGCGGCGGGTGGTGGCCTTTCAAACCCGCAATCCCATGCACCGCGCCCACCAGGAGCTGACTCTGCGCGCCGCCAAACAGGCCGAGGCCAATCTGCTCATCAATCCTTCAGTGGGCATGACGAAGCCGGGCGACGTGGAATACTACGTTCGGGTGCGCTGCTACCAGGCCCTGCTGGCGCGCTACCCGAAGGATACGGTGAAACTGGCGCTGCTGCCGCTGGCGATGCGGATGGGGGGACCGCGCGAATGCGTGTGGCACGCCATTATCCGCAAAAACCACGGCGTGACGCATTTCATTGTGGGGCGTGATCACGCCGGCCCCGGCAAGGACGAAAACGGCAAGCCTTTCTACGGTCCCTATGACGCCCAGGAACTCCTTCGACAATACGAGGGGGAACTCGGCGTGACCATGGTGCCCTTTCAGATGATGGTCTACCTCGAAGACGAAGACCGCTACGTCCCCGAGGATCAGGTGCCGGACGGAGCCAAGACGCTCAACATCTCGGGCACGGAACTGCGGCGGCGACTGGCCGAAGGGCGAGAGATTCCGTCGTGGTTTACCTTTCCCGACGTGGTGCGCGAGTTGCAGCGCAGCTATCCGCCCCGCCACCGCCAGGGCTTTACGGTGTTCTTTACGGGCCTTTCGGGGTCGGGGAAATCCACCATCGCCAACGTGCTGCGCGTCAAGTTTCTGGAGATGGGAGGCCGCCCTGTCACCTTGCTGGACGGCGACATTGTCCGCAAGCACCTCTCTTCGGAACTGGGATTCTCGAAGGAGCACCGCGACATTAACATCCGCCGTATCGGCTTTGTGGCGGCCGAGATCACTAAAAACGGCGGCATCGCCATCTGCGCTCCGATCGCCCCTTACGACGCCATCCGCAAGGAGGTAAGGGCGATGATTCAGCCTTACGGCGGCTTCGTGCTGGTGCACCTGGCGACGCCGCTTGAGACCTGCGAGGCGCGAGACCGCAAGGGCCTTTACGCCAAGGCGCGGGCCGGAATCGTCAAGGAATTTACGGGCATTTCCGACCCGTATGAGCCGCCCACTGACGCCGACGTGGTGATCGATACCAGTGATTTGACGCCGGAAGAGGCGGCGCAGGAAATCTTTCTTCATCTCGAGCGGCAGGGCTACATCGGGGCGAGCGTCGAGAGTGAACAGTTGGTGCCGAGTGTGACGGGAGGGTGAGCAATCAACGGAGCAGCGGCCAGGCCGCTGGGAATGGTGATCGTGGATGGGTTGGCTGGGCGCAAAAATTCTAATCGGGGTGCTGGTGGGGGTCCTGATCGGGCTGACGGGTCTCGGCGGAGGTGTACTCCTGCTCCCCATCCTCATCTTTGGCCTTGGTGTGCCTCCCATCCTGGCGGTCGGCTCGGACGCAGCCTTCAACGCGCTGACCAAAGTGGGGGCGGCGGTGATGCACTGGAGGCGAGGAACGGTCAACTGGGGCCTGGTGCTGTCGCTGTCGGCCGGCAGCCTGCCCGGAGCTCTGGGCGGGGTTCTGTTGCTCAATCATTTGCGGGTCCTGTACGGGAGCGGCGTCAACCACTTTCTGCGGATTTTTGTGGGGGTTCTGTTGGTCTGTATTCCCATCCTCCTGATGGTCGAAGATGGCATGGAACGAAAGCTGACGTTGGGGAAGCGGTCGCCGGAGCGTTCTCGCGGGCGGATGGTGGCGGTCGGGCTCGTGTCCGGTTTCTTGGTGGGAGTGAGCTCGGTAGGATCGGGAAGTGTGATCATGATCCTATTTTTGATCCTTTTGGCGGCACCGCCGGCGGTTCTGGTGGGTACGGACATTATGCACGCCGTGATTCTGACGGGCTTCGCCGGACTGCTCCAGTTCCACCTTGGGAACGTCGAGATGCCGTTGGTTCTGGCGCTGCTCGTGGGCTCGGTGCCGGGATCCATGATCGGAGTGCGGCTGGGCATGGTGCTGCCGGCTCCCTGGCTGAAGCGCGTACTGTGCGTCGTCCTGGTGGCCAGTGGCGCGCGAATGCTTTGGGTTTGAGGCGGGGCGCCTGTCCAGCCGAAGAGGCGGGAGGTCTCGCGGCCGACGCGACGCAGCTGACCTGCCCGGCCGGCGCGGAGGTGAAAGTCTGACCAGCGACGACATTTTGGTTCGGATCCGCCAAGGATTGGAGGCCGCCGCCGGCGTCTTTGCCAACTTCCTGCCGGGTTCGGTGCAAGCCGATTTCAAAGAAGGCCACGGCCCGGTGACGGAAGCGGATCGGGAAGCCAACCGGGCGCTCCGAGCCGCGCTGCTGCGTGACGGAGAAGGATGGCTTTCTGAGGAGAGCGTCGATGATCCGTCCCGCCTGCAGAAGGAGGGCGTCTGGATTGTCGATCCGTTGGACGGCACCCGGGAGTTCATCGCGGGGATCCCGGAATGGTGCGTATCGATTGCGTGGGTGGAGCGAGGCCGCGCGGTCGCCGGCGGCGTTTGCAACCCGGCCACGCAAGAGACGGTTCTCGGCTCGCTCGCGACCGGCGTGACATACAACGGCCAGCGGGTGGGCACGAGTCGAAGAGCCACGCTGCGCGGCGCCGTCGTGCTGGCCAGCCGCAGCGAGGTCAACCGGGGAGAATGGAGGCGCTTCGAGGGCTCCGAGATGCTGGTGCGCCCGGTCGGTTCCGTAGCCTACAAGCTGGCTTTGGTGGCTGCTGGCCGGGCCGAGGCCACTTGGACGCTCTGCGGCAAGCACGAGTGGGATGTGGCGGCCGGGGTCGCTCTGGTTGAAGCCGCTGGCGGATTTGTGGTCACGCCGGACGGCACTTCACCCGTCTTTAACCGTAACTCCACCCGGCTGGCAGGCCTGATTGCCGGCGGCTCGGCGCTCCGCGAAGCCATCGGCCAGCTGCTCGCCATCCCCGCGCCGGTGGCGGATTCAGGGTCGGAAGAGCGTCACTGACATGGCCGCCGTCGCCAGGCCGCAAACCGCCCAGGTCGATCGGCGGCTGAGGGAGCATCCGCTGCTCGCCGGTTGGGATTGGGAGCAAGTGCGGAGATATGGCGCGCAGTATTCGGAGGTGCTCGAGTACCGCTGCAGGTCGGATCCCAGCAAGCCTTCGATCCTCATCAAACATCGGCTCGGAATTGTTCCCGCCGAGCGCACGGAGGAGAGCTTGGCGAGGGAGTTTCGAGGGCTCCAGGCGCTTTGGAGCCGGGCCGGAGCGGCGCTCGAAGGCACAATGCCAAAACCGATCGCTTACCTGCCCGAAGTCCTGGCCATTGTATTCGAAAAGCTCCCCGGCACGACCCTGGAGACGCTCCTCAAGCGGCGCGGCAACCGGCTCGCCGGACGGTTCTGCCTCCCGACGTTTTTTCACGTCGGGCATCAACTCGGACGCTGGCTGCGCCGGTTTCAGCAGGCGACGGCTCAGCCGCCCCTGCCGCACGACTCCACGGTCTATCTCGAGAGGGTGTTGACGTGGCTTGACCGATGTCGGCGCGGTGGAATGAGCGAGGCCATCGCCGCCGAAGTGGGAGCGCTCGCGCGCCGGGCCGCCGACCGCATCGAGGGATCGGTGGTCCCTGCCGCCGCCTCGCACGGCGACCTCATACCGGTCAACATTCTCGTGGACGGGGCGCGGATTGCCGTCGTCGATTTCGGCGGCGTGCGCGAGCGGGAGCCCGTGTACAAAGACGCGGGTTTCCTGGCCGCCTACTGGGGCTTGATGGAGAATTCTGGCTTCTACTCGCGTCCGGTGATGAAGGCGCTGCAGCGGGGTTTTCTCGCCGGCTACGGAAACGTCGATTCTCCGGCGCTGCTGGACCTTTACGTTGTCGAGGCTCTGCTGGATATCCTGGCCTGCCAGTTCGAGGCGCGGCGCAAGGGATGGCGCCGGCTGCGAAAGCTTGAGACGTACCTGGCCGCAGAATCGCGCCGCCGGTTAGGGCCGCCATAAGCGAAAAAACGGGAGCACGGGGGGAGCGGGCTCTCCGCGCCCTGCCGGGAAGGAATGAACGAAGCGCCGTCACGAAAACCCGAAGTGGTGGAGTATCGCATCGGCCGCCAGGGTCTCGGCGACGCCGCCGCCTACGACGCTCTCCGGTACACGGGTCCGGCCCAGGAGTATAAGCAGGCCGTCATGGCCGGAGCTTATCGGCGGCTGATCGGGCCGCTTGCCGGCCGGCGAGTGCTCGACGTCGGCTGCGGCACCGGCCGGGGCGTGGTGGAATTTATCCCCGAGGCGCAGTTCGCCGTCGGCTGTGACGCCTCGCTGGACATGCTGGCGCTCGCCGTAACGAAGGCCCGGGGCCAGCGTGCCGGCGCGTTTGCGGCCGCTTATGCGCAAGACCTCCCCTTCGCCGACGGCGAGTTTGACGTGGTCACCTCGCTCAATTTTCTCCACCTTTTCAGCCTGGAAACCCAGCGCCGCATGATCTCCGAGATGAAGCGCGTCGCGAAGCCCGGAGGCACTTTGGTGCTGGAGTTCGATAACGCGTTGCAAGGGCTCGCCATCGGGCTCTACAAGCGATGGTCGGGGCGCGAGCAGGGGTTGTTCCCGAGCGAAATCCGCCGCGTCATTGGCGGCGACTGCCGCATCGTGCGGGTGTGCGGGGCCGTCTTTCCCGTCCTCTGGCGACTGTTTTACCGCGCCCCGCGCTGGGGCCGGCCGATCGAAAAGCTAGCCTACGTGCCGCCCTTTAATCGTCTGGCCCATCGGGTCTACTATCAGCTTCTGAAAACGTAGGCAACCCCGCCACAACCGTTCCCGCCCTCCCCCGCGGGACGTCGCCAGTCACTGCAGGTGAATGATAAACGCGTCGGTCCGGCAGCGCGAGCCGTGCTTGGGGCAGGGAGGACTTCCGCGCCGATAAGTTCCCAGTCTCCAGAGCCAGTTCGAGCCGAAAATGAAGTAGCGTCCGTCCTGGGAGACTTGGCCGATCGGCTGCATCGAGAAGCTGACTCCGCCGTAGGGATTGAGGAGGGGCGCGGCCCGCACATGCCCGAAACGCCAAACGGTTCCGCTGCCGTCGGCGGCAATGCCCAGAATTTCCTGATTCCAGGCGCTTCGAATCTTTACGGCCGGATTACTGTCCCCGTTCAGGCTGCCGTTTCCGCGGCGGGCGCGGGAATTATAGAAGGCGGCGATAATCGGCGCGGAGTCGGACGGATCATCGTTATTCCAACTGATGTGGACGTCTTGGGGAGCATAACCACCGGGCACGAGAGGCACCAATTTCAACGGTTCGCGGAAGAAATCCGTGGGCTGCAGGAGCATGCCGAGGCCCGCATCGGACAGGGCCTGGTTAGTCCAGACGGCGTAACCGTTGGCCATGTGGCCGAAGCAGGTACCGCCGGTACAGGCCAGCACGGTGCTGGTGCCGGGCCGCCACCAGAAGACGGAGTAACCTTGCTGGTAGTTGATGCGGACAGAAGAGCCGTCACGGGTGATCTGGGCGTTGTGGACATTGTACCCGGCTGTGTTCGTGCGCGGCGGCGGAGGTCCGCCGGCCAGAGGTTGCGTCTGAGTGTAACTCAGATATCCGTTACCCACCCCGCGCCGCTGCAACACCTCGTTCCCGGAGCCGATGCCGATATAGAGGTTGAACGGCCGGCAGCCGGAGAGGTTCGCCGTGCACCTCAATGCGCCGGGAGGAGCCAGGAGTTTGCTGGGGTTCGGGTAAGGCGGAAACACAATCCGGAGCGACCCCGTGGCTGTCGCCGGCATGGAGGCGCAGGTCTCTCCCCCGGCCGTCGTTTCGCCATTCGAGGGGCTCATTTGGGTGGCGAGTGTGAGCTGCACGCAATAGATTGCCGGACCCGTCAACCGGCCCCCGGCCGACAAGGCGATTACGGCGGGAGCGGCGGGCGGCGGGAGTATGCCCACGCCGTCGAGCACCGGCGCCGCCGCCATGCCGGTTCCCCCCGTCCGGCCCGTTCGGGTGTCGTACCAGTAACATTCCCCGAGGCTAGCGTCGTAGTAGAGGACCAGCGTGGCATGGCCCTGCCCGCTTCCGCCCCGGAAAAAACTGAACTTCATATCGTCCGCGCTTTGGGACAGGTCCTGCGCGTAGGGGCCAGGCACCTGCGGCAGGCCCGGGCAGCCCGCCGTGTCATAGACGGTTTGAATGCCGGCCGCGTCGCGAGCGAAGTCGTATTTCGAGATGCGGGTCGTATGGTTGACGGCGTAGACCACCGTCGGGCTCACGTAACTCCAGTTGCAGTCAGACTGCCCGGCGCTCGCGTTGCACAAATTGAGCCCTCCGAGCGTATTGAATCCATTCGTGAAACCGTGGGGAAAGGCTCCCGGCGCCCCATCCAAGCGCGCCAGCCGCAGGGTCTGAGCGTCCAGGGCAAAAACCAGCGTCAGGCCGCCCGTGCTTTGCACGCTGACCCGATAACCGCCGCCGCCGAACAGGGTGGAGTCAAATTTGCTCCATACGTTGCGCTCGGCGCTCGAATTCGGCGCGAAGCTGTCATATCGCAACCACCAGGCGTAAGGAGCTTCCGTGTTGGCGTCGGTCACCCGCACCATGGGCTCGCCGAAATCGTTGATGAAAGGCACGCCGGTGTTGCCGACCGCCGACAGGTGCAGGGGGTCCGGCCGGTAGTCCTGAAAGCTGATGTCGGTGCGGGCGCACGGATAAGGCGGGACGCCATCGCACGGAGCCTGGGCGGCGCTCGGTCGCGGAAAGCTGAGCAATAGCCACAACAGAAAAAGAGCCGGAAACTCGGCTTGGCGCCGCTGTTGAGCGCGACTCCCGGGGTTTTTCACCATGATCGGCCTCCTGGACTGAAATGGGCTGACCGGCCGTGCCGACCGCGCGCGTTGAGAGGGCGCGGCGGCGAGGACTGCCGCGGCAATGTCCGGTGGGCGGCCTTCCGAGGCTTGGACCACGCCCCCGGGCGCAAGCGCACCAGTCTGGCGGAAAGGAGGTGGCGCTTCAATACCCCGCCGGTCAACTGCGGGTCCACTGTGCGGCATTCGAACCGCCCAGAGAACGGGCCGGGCGCGGGCGGGCATTAGCCCTCCGGCTCGCCCGGCTGCTACCATGGGGGCTGTGGACGGCCGGCTGGCAGCGCGGGAACACAACCCGGGGACAGGGGAAGCCGGCAGCGGCGCGGGGCCAGACGTTCGCCTCGTCATCGGCCTGACGATCCTTGCCCTTGCCGTGCGCTGCCTATTCCTCTACATCGCCCCCAACAATTCCACGGACGCCTGGGCCCGTTACCGAGGAGCCCTCGCCTGGACGCGCGACCCGAGTCATCTCCCGCCGCCGACGGCCACGGACGCCTGGCTGCCGCTTCATTTTTGGCTGCTGGGTATCTGGCTGCGCATCTGGAATTCGGAAACGGGGGCCCGAGCGCTCAGCGTCCTGCTCGGTTCGCTGACCATTCCGCCTTACTGGGGCGTCGTCCGGCGCGCCTTCGGCGGCCGCGTTGCCGCGGCTTCCACCTTGTTGTTCGCCCTGTTCGGATTCCACATCGCCTTCAGTGTGACCACCGGTTCAGAAGCTCCGACCATCTTTTTGCTGGTCAGCGGACTGTACGCCTGGACGCGCTACGACGAGGAAGAAAGCGGAAAATGGATAGCGCTGGCGGCCCTGGCGCTGGGCGCCGCCTGCCTCGTTCGCTTCGAGGCGTGGCTTTTCCTGCCGGTGCTTGACGCGATGCTGCTCGACTATCCCCGCCACGCGGTCCGCGCCTGGTCGGCTCGTCGCGCCGCCGGACGAGCCTTGGCGTTCGCGTTGCCGACCTCGGCCGGAGTCATCGGATGGACGATCTACAGCTTCCTGAAGTGGGGCGATGCGCTGGCGCTCCCGCATCGAACCATCGAGCTGCGCCGGCATTTCGCTCCCTTGGTTCTCCGGCACTCGCCTCCGTTTCACGCCGCGGTTGTTCCCGCCTCGCTTCTAGTCTCGCTCAGCCCGCTCCTGCTGGCTCTGGCCGGGGCCGGAGCGGCGGAGGCGCTCCGGCGCGGCCCGAGGATCGGACGGAGCCTCGCCGTGCTCGGGCTCGTTCTGTTGGGTTTCGGCTGCTTCAACTCCCTGCGCTATGACATCACCCAGGTCCGCTACACCGTGATCTATAGTTGGTTGCTGATTCCTCTGGCCTTCGAGGCGGTGCAGCGCCTCGGCGAGCAATGGCGGTGGGCATCCTGGCCGGCCTCCCGGGGCGCCGTGGTGGCGTTCTTTCTGCTCTGGCAAGCGGGAATCGTGGCCGGCGCCGCCTACGCTCCCGCTCCACTCGCCGACCATCTTGGTGCCGTCTCCCCCACCATACCCCTGCATCGGGAGATGCGGCAATTGACCGCATGGCTTCGCGGGCACCCGGCCGCTTCCGACCCGCTCGTCGTCGACGACTTCAACTGGGAGTCCGATGAAATTATGCGGTTTGGCGGCCGCAATCGAGGGCAAGACTTCTTCGTGAGTCCCGCCGATTACGCTTCCCGGGCGCGGCTGGCGCGCGAGGTGGATGATTACGTCGCCCGGCGCCATCCCGCGTTCGTGGTCTGCTCGCCCTTTGGGTTGATCGGCAGCCTCTGGTCGGTTGACGACCGCCCCAACCTCGCCATTCCCGGCCTCGGGATCCGCTTGCGGCGCCAATGGCGTGGAAAGTTCTGGAGTGTGTACGCTATCGAATACGAGAAGGACCGCCCGCCGGTTTCCGAGCCGTAAGCCGCCGGCGCCCATCCCGGCCTACTTCGTCTCGATCACCCACACATCCAGCCGCGTCTGGCCGCAGCTTTGTATGGCAGGCGCGCCAGGTGGGCCGAGGTTGATCCAAGTGACACTGCCGTCGGTAATGGTTGTGCCAGGAGTCGAGCTCCAAGCCGGAGCGGTGGAGCCGGATGTGCCTCCGACCTTCGCGCATTCCAGATTCGTGCCGTCGGTGATGACGTAGTTAGCAGCGTAAGAGTGCGATGCTACCCAGGCGTTGAACCCACCCACCACGCCCTCACCCTGCTGTCCCAGCGTCCAGTTCAAGGCACTCTTGCAGAGCGCGAAGCGGCCGTCCTGGTTGATCTGGCAGATCCCTTGATTGCCGAACAGAGTATTGCCCTGCGTTTGGGCAGCGGCGGTATTGGGCGTAGGGGCGGCACGTGGCTGTGCCACACGCCACACTCGGTTACTGCCGTCCGTGGCCATGAGCAGCAGCTCCTGGTCATAGGGCCCGTTGGGAGCCAGGCAAGGGTTGGTGAGGTTGGTGGTGCCGTCGCCGGTGCACGCGCGCGAGTTGTAAAAGACCTGCAAGAAGGGAACTGTGTCGGTGGGGTTGCGGTTATTCCAGCTTTGGTGGCCGTCAGTCGGTGCGGTGTAGGAAAGGGAATTGACGCCCGCCCAGCCGCTGATGTTGCCAATCGGGCGAATGAGCAACCCAAGTGACCCGACGCCGGATGGCGCGTCCTGATTCACGTATTTAGCGAATCCAGCGACGCGGTGGCCGTCACATTGGTTGGTATCGCCGTCACCGCCATTGCACCAGGTGATGGTGGTGGTTCCAGGCGACCAGATGAACGTCGTGTTACCCTGCTGGTAACTGATCAAAACCGTCTGGCCGCGCCCGTCCATGCGCGATTGGTGGATGTTATAACCGGCCGTACTCACCGTCGGCGGGGCAGCGCCGGACACAAGCGGGGACGTGAGCGTGGTATTACTGCAGGTATACGCCCCGCCGCCATTGCCGCTAGCCGTACAAGCGATGCCGGCCTTTTGAAGCGTCTCCGCGCCTGAAGCTCCCGAAGACAGGCAGCCGCCCGTCGCGCCAGCGTTCTGGCACGAGGCGTATAGGTTCCAGTTGTTGATGATGAGGCCGTAAGGATTTCCGGCCACCGTATTCCAGTCGGACGGGCCGGTGACGGTGATGCTGCCGCTGCCGTTGTTAGCGCAGTTGATGGATACCGACTGTTCTGCGGAGGAAATGGTTTCGCCGTTACCACCTGCCGCCTGGTGCAGGGCCACTTGGCCGGTCATCTTGAGGTAGTAGGTTCCGTTTTGGAGCGTTCCCGAGCAGCCGGTGGTGATCATGGATGGTGTGAGGGTCGGGGGCGAAAGCAGTCCGACGCCAGTCGTGGTTGTCGCCATGCCAGTACCACCGACCTGGCTGGTGACGGTGTCATACCAGTAGCAGGCTCCCGTAGTGGCATTGTAATCCACTACCAGGCGGGGGTCCCCCTGGCTCGATCCCCCAAAAAACCAGGAGAACTGAGTGTCGTCGTTCGATTGGGAGAGCCCCTGGGCGTAGTTGGCCGTGATCGTCGGCATTCCTGGGCAAGCCGTGGAGGTGGCGTTGAAGAGCGTCTGGATGCCGGCCGCGTCGTTCGCGAAGTCATACTTCACCAGTTGCGTGCCGCTCTGAACTCCGTACATCACCGTCGGGTTCGTATACGCCCAGTTACCGTACGACTGGGCGGTGGCACTGTTGGAGATTTTCAGCGCGCCGTAATTGAACCCTTGAGTGAAGCCGTGAGGCCATGATCCGGCGCTGCCGTCGAGCCGCTGAAGCGCCATCGTCTTCGAGTCCATGGCGAAGATGGCGGAGCCCCCGCCCTGGTTGTAGACGATGAACAGATAGCAGGGATCGCCGCCAAATCCCTGCCCTTGGGCGCCGAACGAGCAGGTGGGGTTCAGCGCGCTCCAGGTGTTGGCTTCTGCGGAGCTGTCGGTGCCCCAGGTATAGTAGTCGTGATAGTTGTTGTAGGCGTGGTCGGTCATGGCGTCCGTCACCCGCACCGCCCGCTCGCCAGATTCGGGCAGAATGAACACTTGGCCCGTGTTGCCCGTGGCTCCGAAAATGACGGGGAGCGACTGCAAGGGATGAGTGGCCTGATCGATTGGCGCGCACGGCCGCGGACTGTATCCCGCGCACGCCATGAGCGAAGTACCCGCGCCGCCGACAACCGAGCCTCTGAGCAAGGCAGGCGCGAGGGCCACCAGCACGACAGCCGCACCGCATAGCGAGCGCCAGGCCGTCCGTGAGAGGCGAGCGAAACCAGCGCGCCGGGAGGCTCCGAATGGGTTGGGAAATCGATAGTTCACGGCCGTGGCCTCCAGCTTTAAAGGATTTTACCGACCTTGGAAGCGGCCTTGTCAGCGGCTTGCCCAGCGGCTTGCACAGCGGCGTGAAGAGCGCTGATCTCCGCCCGCAGCGCGAGTTCCGCCCGTCTCTTCCATATCCAACAAACAGCCGCTCCCATGATGAAGCCGGCCATAAACGCAATGGCCATCGACATAGTGTTGCTCCTTTCTGCGTTGAATTCCCAGCGGCGTCCTGGGTCGCCCCCGCCGCCGGTCGCCTGCTACCAGCGCGTCAGCAGGATGGTTCCGCTGGTGGCGGAGGAGACTCCGCTCAGCAGGATGCCCACCGCCTGTCCGGCAGTGCAGGCGGTTGACGTCACCGTTACCTTGGCGGCCACGGAGGTACTCAGGCAGGCGAAGGCACCCGCCGAGGCCGTGGTGGAGGCATCAAAGTTCACCGTGGCCTCGCCATGGATAAGAACCTGGGCGGCGTTGCCGACGGCGGTAAGCGCCACGCCCACCATGTTCTCTTCGCTAGCTCCGGTCGTTGTGCAGTCGCTGACCGTGTTATTCGCGGAAAGGCATTCGAGATTGCCCACCGTGTACGTCGCTCCCTTCACGAACGGCTGGACGATCTGAAGCTGGCCATTCGTGCCGGTGGCGGTGGCCGAACCGGCCACAATTTCCAGGTTTCCGGCCGTGCCGGTGCCGGAGTCATCCGTCCCTTTGACGGTGATGCTGCCGGCGGCGCCGCTGGTTGACGTGGCGTTGACGCCTCCGATTCTTGCCGAGGTCGTGCCAGAAAGCGGCCCAATGTCGCCACCGGAATAGAGTTGGTTGTTGGCGGTCAGCGCTCCAACGCTGTTGACGGAGAAGGCCTTCGTCGTTCCCACGAAGACATCCAAAAGATCGACAGACTGCCCCGAGGCTCCTCGGACGGTCAGTGGGGTTACGGCGGTATTTTGCGCCTCCACGGTGAGCGGCCGGGCGGTGGATGTGCCCACGTTCAGGATATGGACCAGACTGCCCGTGGAGGTGTTACCCGTGGTGTCTTGAATGAGAAATTGGTCACTGGCTGGAGAGCCGGTAAGGGCTCCGAAGGTGAACGTGGTGAGGTTGGTACCGTGATTCAGCGTCAGGTTGGCAGTGGGAGCCGTCAGGGAGGACCATGACGATGAGCCGCCGCAGGATCCCCACACTTCCGCCGTCCCGTTCGACGTCAGGCACGTGCCGCTCGCTCCGAGAGCCAGCCGCGTCGGGGGTGCGATCCCGAGACTGTTGGGAGTTCCGCCAACGATTAGGTCGCCGGCGGCGGTCATCGGATTCGTAGCCAGCGTTGTACCGGCCGCGCAATCCCCGCCTGGTGCGCCGGCGGTGACACACAGCAGGCCGTTGATGGACGTAGACGGGGCAAGATACGACTTGATGCTGCCGTCAGTTTTCTCCAGATCAAAATACGGTGGGGCTAGATTGGTATTGGCCGTCGAGCCGTACAGCCGGATGAACGATTGGGTGGTTTGGTTGGGCGTGCCATAAGTGGCGTTGTTGCCAAGAAAGTTGAGATTGCCACTGGCGTCCACCCAGACCGCTTTGGTGGTCATCGCGGAGTCTTTCCAAACGTCGAACAGATCGGCCGTTTGAGTGACACCACTGGCCGGCGCAATGGCAAGAGGGGTGATGTTACTACCAGACGTAGGCTGAATGGTTTGCGAGGCGGAGGGCGAGAGGAGCAGCCCGCCCGTCACAGTGCCACACGAACCGGGCCCCCAACCGGCCGATGTGTCGACCAGGCATTGACCCGCGACCGGCGCCGTGGTGGAGACGGCGACGCCCTGCAGTCCGATAACCCTGGGCGTGGCAAGGGTACCACCCAGGTCTCCCGCGATTTGGGCACCGGCGGGAGCGGGTGTTGTCGGCGTCCAGGAGGTTCCGTTCCACGTAAGGACTTGACCGGAAGTCGGTGCGGCGGAAGCAACCGGCCTGCCTTGCAGCCCTACCACCGTCTGGGAGGTACTGGAGCCCGCAAGGTCGCCAGCAGCCGAAAACGTTGTGCCTCCGCCACACCCGAGAATGCAATTGACGCGGATGGCATTGTTGGTCGGATCGAAAATCGACGTGAACACTTGGTCGGCATCGCTCGGGGTGTGGATACCCCCGGGGCTGAGCATCGCGTTGATGCGCAAAGCGTTATTGGTTGGGTCGAAGACCATCACACTGACCTGATCGAAGCCGCGAAAAGAGAGCTGCTGGCCGCCACCCGATGCCGCTGACGCCAGAGATGGCGCGGCCGGCCTCAGCGGGACGGCCCACAACACGTTAGAGCGGTAGGCCATTCGGTAGGTGGAGATGCCAAGCGGCAAGGGGTCGGGCGGCGTTCCGGCGCGCGCCCACCAGGGTAATATGAATTGTCCGTAAGTCACTATTAAACATACACTTATTCTCCGCACCCAGAAGGTAAGACGACAGGCCCGAGGGGTCATTTTCCCATCCGATAAGTATCCAAGTACTTGAAAGACGCAGTCGGTTAGATTGTTGTTCATCATGGAAATTAATCCGTACGATCCGGCCAGCTCCGCCCCGACGCCTCACCGTCTTGGCGTCGACCCCCCTTGAACCAACACTAGCAGGTCAAAATGAGACGGTGGGGAACGCTGAGAAAAATGAGACTATTTTTTTGTTATTGGTTTCTCAATAGGTTAGGCTGTTGAAAAGGTGGGCAAGGATTTGCAAACGCCAAAAGTGTGGAATTTTTCCCCACGCTGCCGGAGGCGGCCAGCCGCCCGGCCTGCCTCTTCGCCTGCCGTCACACTTTCAACTCCGCCGTAGGCAGGAATCGGGGCGGCCGGCGGTGGCGGGTGGCCTGCTCGAACGCGTAGGCGAGCTTGATCAACTTTGGCTCGCTGTAAGCCCTGCCGAAGAACGAGAGTCCGACCGGCAGGCCGAAGGTGAAGCCGGCCGGCACCGTGATATTGGGATACCCGGCGACGGCGGCGGGGCTCGAGCTGCCACCCACGTCATGGTCCCCGTCGACGAGGTCGGTCACCCAAGCCGGCCCGCCGGTGGGAGCCACCAAGGCGTCCAGTCGGAACTTGTCCATCACCGCATCGATGCCGTCCTGGGCCGCCCATCGTTTGCTTTTCGCCAGCGCGCCGAGATATTCCGGGCTGGTCAGCGGGCCCTTGGCTTCGGCCTCAATCAAAATGTCCTGGCCGAAATAGGGCATCTCCTGCCGGCGGTGGCGCTCATTGAACTGAATCACCTCCTTCAGCGAGCGCACCGGGCCGCGGCTGCCCAGCTCCGCGAGATATTTGTTCAAATCCGCCTTGAACTCATACAGGAGCACAAGTTCCTCGGCCAGACCGAACTGCTCGTGCCACTCAACTTCCGCCGGATCAATCAGTTCCGCGCCCTGATCTTTCATCACTTCAAGCGCCTCGTCCATCAACCGATCGACGGCTTCGCTGATGCCGAAAAATCGGCGCGCGACACCAATCCGCGCCCCGCGCAGCCCCGCCGGATCAAGGAACGGAGAGTAATCACGAAGCGCCTTGCCGCCACTGCCCGCTGTCGCCGGATCATCCCTGTCGGCGCCGGTCAGAGCGCCCAGCAGCAGCGCGGCGTCGGCCACGGTTCGCGCCATCGGCCCCGCCGTATCCTGACTGTGGGCGATGGGAATGATGCCGGCCCGGCTGATGAGCCCGACGGTCGGCTTGATGCCCACAATGCCGTTGGCGCTCGAGGGGCAAACAATCGAGCCGTCCGTTTCGGTGCCCACCGCCAGCGTGGAAAGGTTCGCCGCCACGGCCACGGCGGAGCCGGAGCTTGACCCGCACGGGTTGCGGTCCAGCGCGTAGGGATTGCAGGTGAGGCCGCCGCGCCCGCTCCAGCCGCTCGTGGAATGGTGGGAGCGGAAATTGGCCCATTCGCTCAGGTTGGTCTTGCCCACCATGACGGCTCCGGCCGCGCGCAGCCGGCGTGCCACGAACGAGTCGCGCGGGGGGATGGAGCCTTTGAGCGCCAGCGATCCCGCCGTCGTCATCATCCGGTCGTGGGTTCCGAGATTGTCCTTGAGAAGGACGGGGATACCGTGCAAGGGGCCGCGGAGGCGGCCGGCTCGCCGCTCGCGGTCGAGTTCTCCAGCGATGGCGAGGGCTTCGGGATTGAGTTCAATCACCGCGTTCAGGCTGGGGCCGCGCCGGTCAAGCTGCTCGATTCGTTCCAGGTATTTTTCGGTAACCGATCGGGACGTGAATCGGCCGGACTTCATGCCTTGCTGAAGCTCGGCCACGGTGACTTCGTCAAGCTCGAACGGCGGGACGGTCGGGCGGCGCGAGGCCTCCTCACGGCTGCTCCCGGCTCCCGCCGCCACTCCAGCGACGCCCCAGCGCAGAAAGCCGCGCCGGCTGAGCAGCGGCGGGCGGCGGTCATGGTCACTCGGATGAGGCATGAAATCGGCCTTTCGCGCCGCCGGGGCTCACTCGTAGCCCCCGTTTGTGCCGCCCGGCTGCCCGCTGGTCACGATGATGGGCGGAATGCCAGCCTTGCGGATCAGGCCGTCCAGAGCCTGCACGTCTTGACTCTGAATCTGCCTCCATCGGCTCAACAGCGCGTCCAGCCGCGCGCTGAGCAGCCGGAAGACCTCGTAGGACTGCTCGGTAGGAGCCGCCGCCGCGCTCTCGACGACGCCCTCGAGCGCCTCCAGCTTGTCGTTGAGCTTAATGGGATAGTTGAGCGGGTCTTCGGAACTTTTGGATTTCGTTTGTATCAGTTCGTCCTCGACGGCGGTCATTTCTTTGTCCACATGGCCGGCCGCGGCGACGATGTCCTTTCCCTTCGCCTCCGCGGCCACCCGCTTCTTGAGGGTCGTCAGTTGCGCCCGAACGTCTCGAATCTGGTTCACCGCTTGATCGTCTTCGCTGACCCGGTCGCGGATGGCGAGCGCCAGCTTCAACTGCCTCTCCAAATCCGCCTGCGGCGTGCGGATGCGAGGGTCGAGCTTGACCTCGATCGGCTCGATGAGCGTCTTTCCCGCCGCCGTTAGCCTTACCCGGTACGTTCCGGGGACCACCCGCGGACCCGCGCCCCGGCCGCCCCAACTCACCGCCCCCGGCACGCGGGTGGCCGGCTCGTAGCGAAGGTCCCACACGAAGCGGTTCAAGCCCGCCGCGGCGGAAAGCCGATTCGGCCTCCGCTCGAATCCCGGGAACTCGCTCGGCCGTTCGGCTTCCGGCTCCGCTTGATTCGAATATCGGCGAATCACCCGGCCCTGGGGGTCGAGAATCTCGAGCTTGATCTCCTCTTTCTCCCGAGGGGCGGTCTTCAGAAAGTAGTTGATCACCGCGCCGTCGGGAGGATTCTGGCCGGCGGGGCCTCGCGGCCGGAAGCCGCCCCGCAAGTTGGTCCGGAAGGCAAGCCGGGGCTTGTAAAGATAAGCGGCAGCGTCCTTGATGGCAGGATTCCATTGGCGCAGCGGCGAGAGATCGTCGAGAATCCAGAAGGCTCGGCCGTGCGTGGCCACCACCAGATCATCGTCTTTGACGGCCAGGTCGTGGATCGGCGTGGTGGGCATGTTGAGTTTGAGCGATTGCCAGTGACCGCCATCGTCGAAGGAGACGAACACTTCCGCCTCCGTCCCGGCGTAGAGCAACCCCGGCCGGCGCGGGTCTTCCCGCACCGCGTGGACGTAGCTAGTCTCCGGGATGCCGGCCACGATCTTCGTCCAGGTGCGGCCGTAATCCTCCGTCTTGTAAATGTACGGCCGCAAATCGTCGAGCCGGTGGCGATCAACCGCCAGATAGGCCGTGCCGGCCTGGTGGGGCGAAGCCTCGATCAGGCTCACCAGGCTCCACGCCGGCATCTCGGCGGGCGTCACATCCGCCCAATGTTTCCCTCCGTCGCGGCTGAGGTGCACCAGCCCGTCGTCACTGCCGACCCAAAGCAGGTCCTTTTGCAGCGGAGACTCGGCCACGCTGAAAATGGTGTCGTAATATTCCACGCTGGTATTGTCCTGGGTGATGGGCCCTCCGGACGAGCCCTGCTTCGATTTGTCATTGCGGGTCAGGTCGGGACTGATGACGCTCCAGCTCATGCCGCCGTTGGTGCTTTTGAAAAGGACTTGAGCGCCGGCGTACAGGACGCCGGGATCGTGGGGTGAAATCACGATGGGGAACGTCCATTGGAAGCGATATTTCAAATCCGCCGCTCCCGACCCCATCGGATTGTCGGGCCAAGGATCCACGGCCTGCTCTTCGCCCGTGTGCCGGTCATAGCGGGTGATCACTCCGTCGTAAGAGCCCGCGTAAACGATGTTGGGGTCGGGAGGATAGGGGGCAATGTAGCCGCTCTCGCCGCCCCCCACCGCATACCAGTCGGCGCGGCCGATTACGCCCTCCTCGCCGGCGCTGGCAATGGCCACGGTCGAGTTGTCCTGCTGGGCTCCATAAACGTAATAGGGAAAGCGGTTGTCGGTGGCAACATGGTAGAACTGGGCCGTCGGCTGGTTCTCTTCGCTTGACCAGCTTCTGCCCCCGTCGACGGTGATCGTGGCTCCGCCGTCGTTGCCTTCGATCATGCGCAAGGGATTCGCCGGATCGATCCAGAGTCCGTGGTGGTCAGCGTGGGGGCTGGGGAGCGCCGTAAACGTCTTGCCGCCATCGGTGGAACGGTAGATGCCCGTATTGAGCACGTAGACGGTGTCGGGGGCCTTCGGATCGGCGAAGACGTGGGTGAAATACCAGGCGCGCTGGCGGAAGCGATGGTCATCGTTGACCTTTTGCCAATGATCGCCGTCGTCGTCGGAACGGTAGAGCCCCCCTTGCTCAGCCTCAATCAGAGCGTAGACGCGGTTCGGGTCCGCCATCGAGGCCGAGACTCCGATGCGCCCCAGCACTCCCGGGGGCAATCCGTTGCCGGTCAGCTGCTTCCAAGTCCGGCCGTCATCGGTGGATTTGTAAAGGCCGCTGCCGGGCCCGCCGCTGGTCAGGCCCCAGGGAGTCCGGCTGGCTTGCCACAAGGCGGCGAACAGGACGTGGGGGTTGGCGCCGTCAAAGGTGAGGTCGATGGCGCCGGTCCGGTCGTCCTTGTACAGCACTTTTTCCCAAGTCTGACCGCCGTCGAGCGAGCGGAAGACTCCGCGTTCCGCGTTCGGCCCGTAAACATGCCCCAGGGCCGCCACAAACACCTGGTTGGGGTTGGCGGGGCTGACCAGGACCCGCCCAATCGTTTGCGTGTCCTTCAGCCCCACGTTCGTCCAGGTGCGGCCGCCGTCGAGCGACTTGTAGACTCCGTCGCCGTGCGAGATGTCGCCGCGAATGCAGGCCTCGCCGGTGCCCACATAGATCACGTCGGGGTCCGACGGCGCTACGGCCAGGCTGCCAACCGACGACACCGGCTCCGAGTCAAACAGCGGGGTCCAGTTCTGCCCCCCGTCGACGGTCTTCCACACCCCGCCGCTGACCGCCCCGAAGTAATACACCTCCGGCTGGCCCGCGACGCCGGCTACGGCCAGCACTCTCCCGCCTCGAAAGGGCCCAATCAGCCGCCATTTCATGGCCCGGTAGAGACTGGCGTCCGGAGCCGCCGAAGTCTCAGGCGAACCGCGCGCGGCGATTCCGCGGCTGCATAAAAAGACACCCAGGATTCCGAACCCACACGACGCGATGAAACCAAGCTTCCTCCTCCGATTCTGTAAATGAATCATGGCCGTCCCCCCGGACAAAATGAGAGAAGATTTTAACGGCGGAGGCTCGAAACGGGAAGGGCTTTCCGCTAGCGGTATCCGGCCCCGGGATACAACAGGTTGAGACTGGCGAGGAAGATGGGATGGAACAGGTAATCAAAAGCGAACCAACTGATCAGCAAGCCAAAAAGCGACAGGGAACGGCTGCGGCTGAGGGCCGCGAACCGCCGAGCCGCGCTTTTGGGCAGGAAAAGTCCAAGGGCGGTGTTTCCGTCGAGAGGCGGCAGGGGAAGCAGATTGAACAGCGCCAAAAGCAGGTTGAGAGAGAACAGCACGCTCAGGAACAGCGCGGCGCCGGCTCCGAGCCCCGATGAACCCGCGTAAACCACCTGGGTAAAGCGGGCGCTCGAAGGGGCGGCCAAAAGTCCCGCGGCGATTCCGGCGTGAATCGCGCCGGCCGCGAGCACGACCAACAGCACGTTGGCAGCCGGCCCGGCCAGAGCCATGAGCGCCGCCCGGCGAGGGTGCCGCAGTTGCCACTGGGGGTCGTAGGGAGCGCTCCCCCAGCCGATCATCCACCCGCCGAAAAGGTAGGATAGGATGGGAACCCAGACCGTGCCGAACGGCTCGCGCCGGATGTGAGGAAGTGGATTGAGAGAGACCTGCCCGCCATGAAACGCGGTCGGATCGCCGCCGACTTTGGCCACCAGAGCGTGAGCGGCTTCGTGGCAGGTGAGCGAAAGTAGAAAGGCCACGTACCCAACGATGCCGCTGGCGATGATCTGGGGATTCAGCATGGGGAACGATCGTTCCGTCGCCAAGGAACTCGGCGGCGCCGATCGAGTCTACTCGCTCGGAGGAGACACGGAGTGTTTCCTGGACTTCGAAGCCTTGGGTGTGGCGCCCGGAGTGGCGGCGGGCGGGGAAGATGAGGCGGTCTCGCTCAGCTTGGCCATGGCCGAAGCCTCGTTCTCCGCCAGCTCGAAGAACTGAGTGAGCTGAACGCCATCCAAAATTTTTTTGACGTGCTCGTTGATGCCCGCCAGCACGATCCTGGCGCCCGCCTGCTGCGCCGTCTCCCGGCTGCCGGCGAGGAATCCAAGCCCGGTCGAGTCGATGTACGGCACCTCTCCAAAATTGAACAGCAGCTTGCGGGTGCCGGCGTCCAGCAGGTCCTGTACCTTTTGGCGCAGAAAGGGGCCGTCGCTGCCGGCCACGAACTTGCCGCTCAGGCTGAGGATGGCGACGTCGTCTTTAAATCGAAGCGCAATTCGCACCGCCCCACCTCGCTTCCCGAAGCGCCTGCGCCCGGCTGCCCAACCGCGTTGGTGAAGGAGCCGCTTCGTGAATTAAAACGAGCTTACCGGCCAAAGGAGATCCGCCATCCGGCACGCATCATCGTATGAGACCCAGTCGAGGCTGTCAAGTGCGGCCATGAGGGAACGTCCCTCAGCGGCTCTCGTAAACCACTTTTCCGCCCACAATCGTCATCACCACGCGGGCGTCTTTAATTCTCTCGGGCGGCGCGGCAAACAAATCGTCGGACAGAACAACGATATCGGCCAGCTTGCCCGGGGCCAGGCTTCCTTTGTCGGCCTCCTGAAACGCCGCGTAAGCGCTGCCGGCGGTGTAGGCCCGCAGGGCTTCCTCGAGCGTCAGCCTTTCTTCGGGAAACCATCCGCCGGGATGCCGCCCGTCGAGCGTCTGGCGGGTGACTGCGGCATAGACTCCGAGCAGCGGATTGAGCGGCGCCACGGGCCAGTCCGTGCCAAAGGCGAGGGGCGCGCCGGCGTTGAGCATGGAACGCCAGGCGTAGCTGGAACGGGCCAGTTTGTGGCTGATGCGCTTTTCGGCCCAGCGCCCGTCATCAATCGCATGGTAGGGCTGCATACTGGCGATCACGCCGAGCTTCCCGAAGCGGGCGAAATCCTGCGGCCGGACGTGCTGCGCGTGCTCGATGCGGAAGCGGTGCGCGGCGGCGCCGGCCCCGCCCACGCGCTCGTAGATATCGAGCAGGGCGGCGTTGGCCCGCGTGCCGATGGCGTGGACGCAAATCTGGATGCCAGCGGCGTCCGCCTCGCGCACGAGATGCTCCATCTTCGACGGCGGATCCATCATCGGCATGGGCAAGCCGGTGAAACCGGGCGCATCGACGTAAGGCTCAAACATCCACGCCGTGCGGGAGCCGAGAGAGCCGTCCGCGAAAGCCTTGACCGCGCCGAGCTGAATCCATTCGTCGCCCATGTCGTGGGAAATTCCGAGCTCGGCCAGCCGCTTCCACTCGGCGAGCGGTATGACTTCGTAAAATCGGCAGGTCAGCGCGCCGGCCAGTTCAAGACGCCGCAACCAGCGAATCTCGCCGGCGAAATTGCCCAGATCCATATCCTGGACAGACGTCACGCCGACTCGGCGAGCCTCCGCCAGGCCGGCTTGCAGCGCTTCTTCCATCTCCGCTGCGCTCGGTTCGGGGATGACGCGGCTGACCAGATCTTGGGCGTTGTCTTTCAGCACCCCGGTCGGCTCCCCGGTCCGCGCATCCCGCACGATGATGCCCCCCGCAGGGTCTTTCGTGTCGCGGGTGACGCCGGCGAGCCGCAGGGCGAGGGAGTTAGCCAAAGCGGCGTGACCGTCATAGCGGGTGATGAAAACCGGATGGCCGGACGTCGCCGCGTCGATCATCCACCGCGTGGGCAACTGAGCGTCAGGCCAGGCTTCTTCGTCCCAGTTACCCCCCAGGATCCAGCGTCCGGGCGGCAAGCTCTTCGCGCGCTCGGCGATTCGCCTCACAAATTCGGCTTCATTCCGGGTGTGCTTCAAATCCACTTCGAGAAGCTGGAAGCTGCCGTCCAGAAAGTGAACATGATCATCAATGAAACCGGGAAGCGCCAGGCGGCCCTGAAGGTCGATGACGCGCGTGGCGGCCGCCGCATAGGGTGCAATCTCCGCGTCGGTGCCCACGGCCACAATCCGGTCATTCATCACCGCGATAGCCTGGGCCCACTTCACAGGCTCGGGTTGTCGGCCGGGCGGGGCATAGGGTTCACCCGTCCAGATTTTGCCGTGCCGCAGCACGAGGGTGGCCCCGCCCGGTGGCGGAGCGTCCGGAATCGGCCGCCCGGCCCGAACCGCATCCTGCCCAGCTCCTGGTCGTGAAACTCCCAGCCAAAGGCTCAGCCACATGATGGAAAAAACGGCGACCAGCCGGCAGCGACCGCGGTCGGCCAGATGGGTGCGTCGAGTGGACGGCAGTTTACAGAAGCGTTTCCACAGCGACGAAGACAGGACCTCTCTCCTTGCCGGAGTTAGCGGCGGCGCCCCTTGGCGCGCCCGCGGGACGGCGGGGCGCTCAGCGCCTGATACTCTTTGCGCGTCTGTTCGGCGATTAAGTCACCCATGCGGGATGTGGAGACGGGCCGCTTCCGGCCGGGAATTTCGGCCGTGCGCACGCCTCGCTTCAAGACCCTTTCAATCGCCGTCTCAATCGCCTGGGCCGCCGTTTCCGATCGGAACGTATACCGCAACATGAGCGCCGCGCTGGCGATGGCGGCGATGGGATTGGCGCGGTTGCGCCCGGCGATGTCGGGGGCGGAGCCGTGCACCGGCTCGTAGAGGGCTTGATGCTCGCCGAGACTGGCGGAAGGCAGCAATCCGATGGAGCCGGTCAGCATGGCCGCCTCGTCGCTCAAAATGTCGCCGAACATGTTGTTCGTCAGCACGACGTCAAAGCGGGTTGGGCGGTCGATCAATTGCATGGCGCAGTTATCCACATACAGATGTTCCAGTTCGACGTCGGGATAGCTCTTGCCGATGCGGGTCACCACTTCGCGCCACAGCCGCGACGTCTCAAGGACGTTGGCTTTGTCCACCGAGGTTACCTTTTTGCGGCGCAGGCGGGCGAGTTGGAATGCGCGATGGGCCACGCGCTCCACTTCATGCTCGCGATAGATTTCCGTGTTGATGCCGGTCCGCTCCCCGTTTTTCGAGAAGATACCGCGCGGGTTGCCGAAATAAATGCCGCCCGACAGCTCCCGCACAATCACCAGGTCGGTGCCGCGCACCAACTCGGGCTTCAGGGCCGACAGATTCACCAGCGAATCGAGCACCCGCGCCGGTCGCAAGTTGACATACAGGCCGAGCCGCTGGCGAATCTGCAGCAAACCTTGTTCCGGCCGAAGTTCCGGGCGTTTCGTATCCCACTGGGGTCCGCCGACCGCCCCGAGCAAAATCGCCTGGGCGTTGTTGCAGATGGCGATGGTTTCGGCCGGCAACGGCTCGGCCGTGGCGTCCAGCGCGGCCCCGCCGATGAGCCCGGTCTGAAATCGAAACATGGGGCCGTTGAGTTGCTCGAAAACTTTCAGGACTTTGACCGCCTCGGCAATAACTTCGGGTCCGATGCCGTCGCCAGGTAACAGAGCCACTCGGTACAGTGCCTGCATAGTTGATTGCTCTCACCATAGCCGACGTGCGGGTGGAAATGCAAGCATTTCTTGAGGTTAGGAAGACTGCTGCGGGCAAGAAGGCCGATACGGGACCGGAATATTCTGATAACACATGTATTTTCAACAACTTATGGGTATGGACGCCGTGGATTGGCAAGACCGAAGCTGGATCGCTCTGGCCACGGGGCTAGCCTGGGAGCGGCCGGCCCGAAGAGCCGGCTTTCTCCCTGAGATCACGCAACCTTCCGACGATTATCATCTTTGTTTTGTTAAAGATTACGACGTTAACCGGATCACTCGCACAATCAATAACCACCAGGAAAAAGTCGCTCGACGACCGCATGAGTGTGCACCGCCGTCTTCCGCGCCGCCTCGCGCCGCCGCTCAAGTTCATAACGAGCTTTGTTCGCGGCTTGCAAGTAGGCCCGCGCCGCCGCCTCCACCAGATTGTGACTCGTACACTTGCCGGTGAACTCCCGGCCCTCGAACCGCGCCCGCACTGCAACCTCGGCCACGCCGTCCGTGCCCGGTCCCACCGTGTGCACTGAAAGATCCACGATCGTGCCCGGCAGCCCGGTGATCCGATCGATGGCGCGGAACGCCGCGTCGCACGGGCCTTCCGCCGTCGCGGAATCGTGGAACACCTCGCCGTCTTTTTCCAGCTCGACCGTGGCCGTCGAATGCCCCTCGCTCGAGACCACGCTCTGGAACAACTTGATGGCGAATGTCTCGGGCAGATGCTCGAACCCTTCGTCGACAATGGCAATCAGGTCTTCGTCATAGACGGCCTTCTTGCGGTCGGCCAGCTTGCAGAACAGCTCGTAAGCCCGCTCGAGCTCAGGCTTGCTCAGGGGGTACCCCAGTTCCTCGTAACGCGCCGCCAGAGCGTGCCGGCCGGAGTGCTTGCCCAGCACGATGTGATTGGCCGGCATGCCCACGGTCTCCGGGCGCATGATCTCGTACGTGATGGCGTTTTTCAGCACGCCGTCCTGGTGAATGCCCGCTTCATGGGCGAACGCATTGCGCCCCACGACGGCCTTGTTGCGCTGCACGGCCACCCCTGTCAGTCGCGTCAGAAGCTGGCTGGCGGCGTAGAGTTCTTCGGTGCGAATGTCCGTGTATCCGGGCAGCGCGTCGCGGCGCACGTAGAGCGCCATCACGATCTCCTCGAGCGCGGCGTTTCCGGCGCGCTCCCCGATGCCGTTAACCGTGCACTCCACCTGCCGCGCCCCGCCGCGGATGCCCGCCAGCGTGTTGGCCACCGCCAGGCCCAGGTCGTCGTGCGTGTGGGTGCTCAGCATCACGCCGTCGATTCCGGGCACCCGCGCCTTCACCTCCGCAAACATCTGTTCGTACTCTGACTCGATGCAATAACCGACCGTATCGGGCAGGTTGAGCACCGTCGCGCCCGCTTCCACCGCCGCGTGGCAGCACTCGATCAGATAGCTGCGATCCGTACGGCCGGCATCTTCCGGCGAAAATTCCACATCCGGACACAGTGACGCCGCCAGTCCCACCATGTCGCTGATCTGCTTCAGCACCTCGGCGCGCGTTTTGCGCAGCTTGTACTGTAGGTGAATATCCGAAGTGGCGATGAACGTGTGAATGCGGGGCCGTTCCGCGCCCTCGAGCGCCGCCCAGGCGCGCCGGATGTCCAGCTCGCTGGCGCGCGCGAGCGCCGCGATGACCGGCCGGCGAACCTCCGCCGCGATCGCCTTGACGGCCTCGAAATCGCCTTCCGAAGCGATCGGAAAGCCGGCCTCGAGGACGTCCACTCCAAGCCGGTCCAACTGCCGGGCCATCTCCAGCTTCTCTTCGAAGTTCATGCTGCAACCGGGTGATTGCTCACCGTCACGCAGCGTGGTGTCGAAGATGCAGATTTTCTCCGGCATCCGCCTTCCTCCTGTCCGCCGGCGATTTCATCCGCGCAGGGCCTCCGGTAGCGCCCTGAGCACGAGTTGCGCCGTGGCTGGCCCCAACCAGCCAGCCGAGCAAGCCATCACTTGACCAAGGCGATTTTCCGACCGGTCGGAAGGCAAGTCAAGATCATTGTCGGCCGCCCTCAGGCGCGGCTACGGGCTGAAAACTTTTGCTGTGGTCGATTCGACGCACCCCTCGAAATAGATAATAAGTCTTTTTATATCAGTGACTTATATTGTAGCCAGAAACTCGGCCCGCAGGACGCCGCCCCAGATCGGCGGGCCGCGGACGAACCCCAGGGTCGCCGGCGCGCGCCCACGGTGCCGCCTGCCTTGGGAAAGGCGACCGGCTTCTTAGCCGCGCGCCACCGCCGGCTCGGGCTCGGCATCGGCCAACTTGACCGAGACGAGTTTGGAGACGCCCGGCTCTTCCATCGTCACGCCATACATGACCCGGCAGATTTCCATGGTCCGCTTGTTGTGGGTGATCAGCACGAACTGAGTTTGGCCCGACATCTGGCCGATCATGCGCGTGAATCGCTCCACGTTCGAATCATCGAGCGGAGCGTCAACTTCGTCGAGAACGCAGAACGGACTCGGAGTGAAACGAAAAACCGCCATCAGGAGAGCCAGAGCCGCCAGCGCCTTTTCGCCGCCGGACAGCAGCAGAACGTTTTGCAAGCGCTTGCCGGGCGGCTGTGCCACCAGATCGATGCCGCTGTCGGGGTCGGACTCTTCCGTCAGGCGCATCTGGCCGATGCCGCCGCCAAATAGCGTGCGAAAGGACTCGGCAAAGTATTGGTTAATGGCCTGGAAGGCCTCGATGAACTGCCGCCGTGAAACCTGGTCGATTTCCCGGATGGCCTGCGTCGTGTCCTCGATCGACGCCAGCAAATCCTGCCGCTGCGTTTCGAGAAACGCCAGCCGATCCTCGGCGGCCTGCAATTCTTCGAGGGCCATCATATTGACGGGGCCGAGACTTTCCAATCGGCTCTTCAAAGCCCGTAACTCCTCTTCGGCCGCCGACAAGGCCTCGGCCTCGAGCGATCCGTCCGGCGCGGCGGCGAGGAGCGCCGCCGGTTCCACGCCGAGCTCGTCGCGGCACTGCTGCGCGTGGTGCTGGCGGTCGGAATCGGCGCGTGCCAGGGCAACCTCGGCTGCGGAACGCCTTTCGCGAATCGCATCCAGGCGGGCGCGCGCGGCCTCAACGGCCGGAGTCAGCGCCTCGCGCCGGACCCGCACTCCCCGCAATTCCTGCTCGAGGCGCGCCAGCGTCTCCCGCTCCAACTGTTGCGAAGCCTCAAGCTCGGCGGCGCGCGCTTCGAGATCCGCTCGCTCGCGCTCCAGGCGTTGTGACTCCCCGGCCCAGCCTTCCGACTGCGCCGCCAGGCGCTCCAGCCGCGCCCGAATCTCCCCGGCGCGCGCTTCCAGCCGCGATCGTTCCGCATCGGTGCCCTGGCGGCGCTCGCGCAGCGCCGCCGCTGCCGCCTGGGCCTCGCCCTTGGCGCGGGCGACGCGGTCCAGTTCCGCGCGGAGTTGATGTGCCGATTCGACGGCTTCGGCGATGTTCGCTTCGCAACAGCGCTGCCGGGCTGCCGCCGCTTGCCGTTCCGCTTCGAGCGCCGCCCGGCGGGCCTCGGCGTCCTGCCGCTCAACGGCAATGGCGGCGGCTTCCCGTTGCAGCACGTCTAGCCTCTCGGCAACGCGCCGATTGCCCTCGAGCGCCTGCCGGAACTGCTCCTGAGCGACGGCCGATTTTTTTTCCGCCTCGACTTGGGCGGTACTCAGATGGCGAAGCTCCTCTTCCAGGCGCTCGACGCGCGCCGCCGCCGCCGCGCTCGACTCCTCGGCGCGGGCGAGCAGCTGGGCGAGCTCGGGAGCGCGCCGCTCGAGCTCGCGGAACTCTCGGCGCACGGCGAGCGGCGCGCTCC
>CADDZC010000013.1 GCA_902812365.1 Acidobacteriota bacterium
CCACCGCGAGGTGACGGCCAGCGTGAAGGTCACGGTGGAAGCCGAAGCGGAGGCGCCGCCGTCACTTCTCGGCGGCCGGCGGCGCCTCCGCTTCGGCTTCCACCGTGACCTTCACGCTGGCCGTCACCTCGCGGTGGAGCTTGACCGGCACGGCGTATTCGCCCAGAACCTTCAGCGGCGCCTCGAGCTGGATTTTGCGGCGGTCGAGGTGATAACCCTGGCGGGCCAACTCTTCGGCGATATCCATCGCCGTCACCGACCCGAACAGGGTGCCCTGCTCGCCCGCCTTGCGCCGGAAGCTGATCGTCGCGCCTTCCAGAATCTTGGCCAGCTCTTCGGCGTCGGCGCGCTCTTTGGCTTCCAGCTTCAAAAACTTCACCCGCTGCTGCTCGATCCATTTGCGATTCTGCGGCGTCGCGGCCACGGCCAGCTTTTTCGGCAACAGATGGTTGCGGCCGTAGCCGTCGGCCACTTTGACGACCTGCCCGCGATGGCCCAGCTTATCGACATCCTGAAGGAGAATGACTTCCATGTCTCAGTCCTCGCCTCTTTCTGGTCCGCCGGCGGCCGGCCCGGGGTTCCCCGCCGCCCGCCCTCCTCACAGCTCGGTGGCGAACGGCAACAGCGCGATGTTGCGCGCCCGCTTGATGGCCCGGGTCAGCAAGTGCTGGTGGGGCGAGCAGGTTCCCGTCAGGCGCCGGGGCAGAATCTTGCCCCGTTCGGAAATGAACTGCGAGAGCAGCTTGGCTTCTTTGTAATCGATGAAGTCAATCTTCTCTTCGCAGAACTTGCAGACCTTGCGGCGGCGAAAATATTGCTTGCGCTGCCCGGTCGAGCCGCCGCCCGCGGTTGCGCTCTTGCGAGCTCCGCGCTCGGCCGGCTTGGCTGCTGGTGTCGGTGATGCTCCCATGATGGATGACTCCCTCTGTCCGGTCCGCCGATGGTGCGCCGGGCGCGGACTCAATCACACTCGCCCGCCGGGCTGGCTCCCGCGCGGGCGGAGGCCAATCCCGCCTGGCCGTTCCGGGCTCCGATCACTCGGCGGCCGCTTCGGCGCCAGCCGGAATGGCCGGCGCGGCAGCGCCCGGTTTCGATTTCGGATGCGCGGCGGCCCGCTTGGCCCGCGCCGCCTTGAGCTTCTCGGCGCGCTTCAATTCCTCATCCACGCGCACCGTGATGTACTTGATCACCGCGTCGTTGACCTTTAGGCGGCGTTCGCATTCCTTCACCGTCTCGCCGCCCCCCGTCAGCACAAACAGGACGTAATGGCCCTCGCGGTGGCGCCGGACGCGATACGCCAGACGCCGCTTGCCCATTCGCTCCACCTTCTCAACGGTGCCGCCCGCCCCCGTGACCACGCCTTGCATCTGGGCCACCAGCTTCTCCAGCTCCCCTTCGCTCACATCCGGCCGCACAATAAAGATCAATTCGTATTTGCGCATGGAACCTCGTTTTGCCGTTCTTCGGCCGCCGCTTCCCGCCCCGGCGAGTGCGGCTTAGCGAACACGCCGGTTAAAGCGATTCATGGCCGGCTGCACGCCTTCATGGACGATCACCCCGACGGCTTCGGCGGCGCGATCCACCAGCTCCGCCACCGCCTCGAGATCCGCCTGGCGAAACCGCCCGAGGACGTACGCGGCCCGGTCGCTCACCGGATGCTCCGGCTGGACGCCCATCCTCACCCGGACGAAGCGGTCGCACCCGAGCGCGCCGATGATCGACTTGAGGCCGTTGTGTCCCCCGGCGCTGCCCTGGTCCCGAATGCGCAGCGCCCCGAACGGCAGATCGGCGTCATCCACGAGCACGATCAGGTTTTCCGGCGGCACCTGGTAACGCTCCGCCAGCCGTTTCACGGCCAGGCCGCTCAGATTCATATAGGTCATCGGCTTGGCCAACAGAATCGCGGCCGGCCCGAGATTCGCTCGGGCGACCAGGGCCTGCGCCTCGGGGCGGGCGATCTCGACGCCGCAATCGGCGGCGAGCTTGTCGGCCACCATAAACCCGAGGTTATGGGGCGTCAGATGGTATTCGGGGCCGGGATTGCCCAGACCCACAATCAGTCTCAACGCCGGAATCTCGCCACCCCTTACTTGCCTTCCTTCCGTTCGCTCTTTTCGCCTTTCTCCGCCTTCTCGGCTTTTTCAGCTCCCTCCTCGGCCTCTTCCGTCTCCGCCTTGCCCTTGCGGATCACCTCGGGCTCGGCCGGAGCCGCCTCCGCCAATTCCGCCGCCGCCGCCTCTTCCTCAGCCCTCGGAGCCACAACGTGGGCGACAACCCGGTGGGGATCGCTGAGCAGCTTGACTTTGGCACCGAGCGGCAGGTCGCCGGCGCGCAGGTGGCGGCCGATCGTCAACCCGCTCACATCCACGGTGATATGCTCCGGGATGTCGTCGGGCAGGCACTCGATTTCCACCTCGCGCAGCACAAAGTCGAGGATTCCACCCTGCACCTTGACGCCCTGCGGCTCGCCCGTTAAATGGATGGGCACTTTGACCTTCAGGCGCGCGTCGGCGGCAATGCGGACCATGTCCACATGCAGCAGCTTCCCCTTCACCGGCTCCACCTGCCAGTCCTTCAGCATCACCCGCGCCGGAGTCCGGCCTTTGATCTCCACCGTAAACAGCGTGTTGTGGCCCGACTCGGAATACAGAATCTGCGAAATCTGCTTGGGATCCACCGCCAGCGGAAGCGCCGAGCCGCCCGCTCCGTACATCACCGCCGGAATCCGCCCGGCCCGCCGCATCCGCCGCGCCGCGTTCTTGCCGAACTCCTCGCGGAGCTCGGCCGCGATCGTGGTTGTCTTGTCCATGCCGCTGCTCCTTGCTCGGTTTCTTTCCGCCCTCCGACCCCGAAACCACCGCGCCCCGCCCGGGCGTCCAGATTCCGCGCTCGCCGTTCCTTCTCCGGGCCGCCCTGCCGCGGCCAGGCGGCCGGCCTGTTCCGAAAGGTTCCCACCCGCCGCGCCGCGCCCTTCAGATGAACAAGCGGCTGACCGACGTCTCTTCGTGGATTGACCAGATGGCCTCGGCCAACAGCTTGCCGACGCTCAGCACCTTGATGCGCGCGCAGTCGCGCCCCTCGTGCCGCAAGGGGATGGAGTTGGTGGTCACCACCTGCTCGAGCTCGGAGTGGCAAATCCTCTCGATGGCGTCCCCGGCGAACACGCCGTGGACGCAGCAGGCGAAGACTCGCTCGGCCCCCTTATCCTTCAGCGTCTTGGCGGCGCGAGCCAGCGTTCCGCCGGTATCGATCATGTCATCGACGATCAGGCAGACGCGGCCTTCCACCTCCCCGATCACGTTCATGACCTCGACGGTGTTGGCGTCTTCGCGGCGTTTGTCGATGATGGCCAGCGGCGCCTGAAGCTTTTTGGCGAACGATCGCGCCCGCTCCACTCCCCCGGTATCCGGCGAAACCACGGTCATGTTCTTCAGGCGCAGCTTCTTGAAATACTTGACGGTGACCGGGGTGGCGTAGAGATGATCCACCGGGATGTTGAAGTAGCCTTGAATCTGCCCGGCGTGCAGGTCGAGCGCCAGCACGCGGTTGGCTCCGGCCGTGGTCAGCAGATCGGCCACCAGTTTTGAGGAGATGGGCACTCGCGGGCGATCCTTCCGGTCCTGCCGCGCGTACCCGTAATAGGGGATGACCGCCGTGATCCGGTTCGCGGAGGCGCGCCGGAAGGCATCAAGCATGATCAGCAGCTCGATCAGATTGTCGTTCACCGGGCGGCAGGTGGGCTGGATGACGAAGACGTCAGCACCGCGCACATTCTCGAGAATCTGGAACTGTACCTCGCCGTCGGGGAAGCGGCTGACGTCGGCCTTTCCTAGCGGAATCTCCAAATGATCGCAAATCTCCCGGGCCAATTCCGGATTGGCGTTACCGCTAAAAACCTTGAGCGCGTGCTGTTTGCGATCCGGCATGGATCCTCGCTCATGAGCCGCCGATCGATCGCCCGCCTCCGACAGGCTGGCCCTCGGCGGCCCTCAGCGCTTCATGGCTGGGAGGCCTGGATTCGAACCAGGGTTCCATGCTCCAAAGGCATGTGTCCTACCACTGGACGACCTCCCAAAGCCCAGCTCGCAGCCCCGGCCTCTGGTCACCGGCCCCCGGCCGGCGCTACGGGCGGTGCCAGGCGCTGAAAATATTCCGCGCGCGAGAGCGTCCGCCCCCGGTACTGCAGCGCATCTCCGGGCACCTGTGGCAACGCTTCGCGGCACTGTTGGGCGGAGTGAAAAAGAGCGTAGACGGCTGATCCGCTGCCCGTCAACAAGGCTGTTTCGGCTCCGGCCCGGATGAGCCGGCGCTTCCAGCGCGCCAGCTTTGGCCACTTGGCGAAAACGATCTTCTCAAAGTCGTTTTCGGCCGGTCCCCAATCTTCCCAGGGTAGCGGTGGCCACCCACCGAACCCGCCCATTCTATCCCGGCCGCGTCGGGTTGTCAATTGCCCGGCTTGGCGGTAGGCCTCCGCGGTCGCGATGGGAAAACCCGGGAACACCACCAGGCAATGGCGGCGGGGCAGATCCGGCAGGGGATACACTTCCTCGCCTCGCCCGCAACCGAGCGCGCGGCCGCCCCACAAGAAGAACGGCACGTCGGAGCCCAGCTGGGCCGCGATCTCGAAGCGGGCGGCCGGCGGCAGGCGGTCGCCGGTGAGGCGTTCGAGGCCGATCAGGGCGGCGGCGGCGTCGCTGCTGGCTCCTCCCAGGCCGCTGCCGGCCGGAATCCTCTTTTCCAGGCGAACCTGAATTCCGCCCCGAAACCGCCGCGCCCGGCGCCACAAATCGCAGGCGCGGTACACCAGGTTCTCGGGGCCGGAAGGCACGGCCGGATCGTCGCAGGTCACTTCGATTAGCTCGCCGCGCGGTGGCAGCGACAGATCAAGACGGTCGTGAAGGCTGATGGCCTGATAAACGGTGCGGATTTCGTGGTAGCCGTCGGGCCGCTTGCCCATCAGGCGCAGCCCGAGATTGATTTTCGCGAAAGCGCGAAGACGGAGGTGGCGGGATCGGGCGGACATCTGGCTGTTCTTCAGTCCCGACCTGCGGAACGCCCGGCGGATTCGCGCGCCGTTCAGTTGTGGGCGCTGTCGCCTTTTTTGCGGGCGAGGCGGGTTTTGAGCTCGTCGAGCTTCTTCTGGAGCCGGGCGGCTTCGGCGGCGTCAAAATCGCTGCTCACCGCTTTGGGCCATTCTTTGAGCGCCCGCTCCCATTCCTGCTCGGCCAGTTTTTCCTTCCCCAGAGCGAGGTGAAGATTGCCCAAGTGCTCGAGGATGGTGGGGTCATCGGTAATCAGACGAGCGGCCTTTTCGAGCGGCCCTTCCGCCAGGTCGAGCCGGTGCATCTTGAAGTAAGCCCAGCCCAGGCTATCCAGGTACGCCCCGTTGTTCGGATCGAGCTCGAGCGCCTTCTGGATGTACTTAACCGACTCTTCCAGCCGCACCCCGCGGTCGGCCAGCATATAGCCCAGATAATTAGCGGCCGGCCCGTTCAAGGGATCGGCGGCCAGCACCTTCTTGAACTGTTCTTCCGCCCGGTCGTACTTCTTCTCCCGCTCGTAAATGGAGCCCAGCATAAACAGGGCGTTTTCCTGGTCGTCGGCCTTCGAGCTCATCGCCAAGGCCTTTTGGGCGGCCCTTTCGGCGTCGCCGTACCGTTTGGCCTGGGAATAGACCTCCGCAATCGCCAGCTGCGCCTCCACGTCGCGAGGATGATCCTTCATCAAACCTTCGAGCGACTGGACGGCTTCTTCCACGTGGCCCTGCTCGCCGATCAATGAGGCGCGCAGGGTAATCAGCGAGCGGTCTTTGGGATAGGTTTGGAGGGCGGCGTTGACCTCGTCGATCGCCTTTTCCGGCTGGCGGTTCAGGCGGAGCGTCTCCACGATCAGCGCTTCGCCGCGCGGGGCCTGCGCCTGGCCGAGGGCCACAATCTGCCGGAAGACGGCGAGTGCCTGATCATACTTCTCCTGCTGGCGGTAAATCATCCCCAAGCGCTCGAGAAAAATCGCGCGATTGTTCGCCTCCGCCGGCGTATATTGCCCGTCCGGGCGCGCCGAATCCTTGAGCAACCCCTGGAGCATCTGGATCGCCTGGTCGTCGTTGCCGACGGCGTCCTCGAGTAAAACCTGTTCGAAGACCACTTCGGCGTTGTCGGGCAACAAGGTTTTGGCCTTGGCCAGCTCCTGGCGGGCCTCGTCAAAGCGCCCTTCGACTCGGTCCAGGTGTCCGAGACGGAGATACGTGGAGCCGTCTTCAGGATCGGCCTTCAGAATTTGCTCCAACTCGTCGCGCGCCTCGCTCGTCTTGCCGGTGGCCATCAACGCTTCCGCGTAATAGCGGCGGAGGTCCTGATTGTCGGGATCATCTTTGAGAGCCTGCCGGTAGGTACTGATCGCCCGCCCGTAATCATGCGCCTGAGCGTAAGCCAGTCCCAGCATGCCGAGCGTCTGCGAATCCCGCTCGCTCTCCGGAATCCGCTCGAGCGCCTCAATGGCCGCCTTATATTGACCCCGGTCGGCATAAAGCTGGGCGAGGTAGCTGAGCGCCGGCTTGGAGTTAGGATCGCTGCCCAAGGCTTTCTTAAAAACCGCTTCCGCCTTGGCGTCTTGGTTGCCCAGCCGGTACAGCCGCCCGAGCATCACGTAATTGTTGATCTCTTTCGGGTCCAGGCGCACCAGCGCTTCGTACTGTTCAATGGCCTTTTGCAGGCTATCTTTGGCCACCTTGTTGGCCTGGTTGCCGCCCAGGTTGTGAACATAAATGTTGGCGAGCAATTCGTGGGCGTCTTTATCGTCCGGGTTGATCTTCAGGACGCCTTCCGCCTCCCGCACGGCGTCGCCAATCCGGCTGATGCGGTAGTAAAGCTCGGCCAGCTTGACGTGCAGGAACAAGGACTCGGGGTCGGCCCCAATCGCCTGCTGATACTCGTTAATCGCCTTCTCGACATAATCGCCGCGATTGTAGATTCCAGCCAGTTCCTGATACCGCCGCGCCAGCATGAAGTGATAGTAAGCCGCCGCGTGATCGGCCGGCTGCGGCGTGGCGGCGGCCGGCGCTCCCGAAGCCGCGCTCTGGCTGCCCGGCGTGACCGCGGGCGCCGCCGGCTCCGGAGCCGGCTGGGCTTGGCCCATTCCCGCCCTGGCAACTGTCCCTAAAAACAAAAAGAGGCTGATTCCAGCCCCCATCCCCGTACCGAATCTTCTCATGTTCCCTTCAATCGCAGGCCTATCCAGGCCAACACAGTGATTATGGCATGGCAGCGGAAAACTGTCAAAACCACCCCCGCTTCGAATCCGGCCGGTCACGAGATCCGCCGGCTCGCCGCCCGCCTTTTGAATTATCATCTCAACCGGCCGCAAATACGGCTCGTCCAGGCATTTCGCACGGCGGGATCATGCGCCGGCAGGACTCTTATCGACCCTATGCGTCGGTTTTTCCGCACCGCGCTCGACATCCTCGCTGCTTTCCTGATCCTCGTGATCCTGCACGCTCCCCTCCTCAAGCTTCCCTACTTCTGGGACGAAGCCGGATACTATATTCCCGCCGCCCTCGATTTTTATCGTCACGGTTATCTGATCCCTCGCGCCACCCTGCCAACCGGCCATACCCCGCTCGTGATCGTTTACCTGGGTGCGGCGTGGCACCTGTTGGGATTCTCGTCCCGGGTGACGCGCGCGACCATGATTCTGGTAGCGGCGAGCGCGCTGGTAGCGCTGCACCGGCTGGCTCGGTGGGTAGCCCCGGAGAGCCGCGAACTGGCGCTGTGGAGCGTCGCGCTGCTCGCCCTCTGTCCGCTCTTCTTCGCCCAGAGCTCGCTCGCCCACCTCGATCTGGCGGCGGCCCTGTGGACGACGGCAGCCGTGCTGGCGCTCCTCGAACAGCGCCCGGCGGCCTTCGCCCTCGCCGCCGGGCTTGCCGTCCTCGCCAAGGAAACCGCCGTGGTCCTGCTGCCCGCGGCTTGGCTCTTTGCCGCCCGCCGAGCTCGCGAGCGGCGGTTCACTGCTTGGATTCTCCTGGCGCTTCCGGTTCTGCCGCTACTCGCCTGGAGCGCCTACTACCACTCGGTCACCGGCTACTGGACCGGTAACGCCCAGTATCTCCAATACAACCTCTACTCGACCCTCAACCCCGGGCGCATCCTGCTGAGTCTGGCCCGAAGGCTTTATCAAGTGTTCGCCGGAGGCTTCCATTGGCTGCTGACCGCGGCCGCGATCCTCGGCTGGCGAGCGGCACGGAAGCCGGAACGTTCA
This sequence comes from Acidobacteriota bacterium, assembly GCA_902812365.1. Lineage (GTDB taxonomy): Bacteria > Acidobacteriota > Terriglobia > UBA7540 > UBA7540 > CADDZC01. The sequence continues at coordinate 8,254 of CADDZC010000013.1, forward strand.
GCCGCCGGCGCCGAGCATCGATCCGCCCTCGGCGACTTCTACTTTTTGACCGCGGCTCTGGCCGTCGCCTATCTGGCCCTGCTCAGCGCCGTCGGCGGCGCCGTTCTGCCCCGCTATCTGCTGCCGGTCTTCCCCGTGCTCTATCTGTCCGCCGCGCTGCTGGTGTGGAATCTGCCCCGCCGGCGGGCGCGGACTGGACTGGCCGCCGTGGCGCTTGGATTCGTCGGCTCCTGGTTCCTCAATCCCCCTTATCCGTTTCCGTTCGAGGACAATCTTGCCTACGCGGATTTCATCCGGCTGCACCAGCAGGCGGCGTGGTTTCTGGAGCACCGGGCGCCGCCCGGCCGCATCCTGACGGCGTGGCCCGCCTCCGATGAACTCCGGGAGCCAACGCTCGGCTACGTTGGCCGCCCTCTGGCCGTCGTTTGCGTCGAAGGATTCGCGGCGCGGGACCTCGCCCCGGTGGCGGCTGATTCGTTCGACCTGGTTTATTTTTACTCCCGGCACTGGCAGCCGCCCGATGGCTGGCTGGGGCGCTTTCCCGCCTTGGCCGACCTCGAGCGGCGCTACTTTGACTACGCGCCAGAAGTCTCCGCCCCCGACTTGGAGGCTCGCTATCGTCTCCGCCTGCTGGCTCACTTCGAACGGCGGGGTCAATGGGTGCGCATCTACGCGGCCGGGGGCGGGCGGATCCCAGCCCTGTCCGGCGCGGCCGGGCTCCGTCCCATCCCGCTACGGCTCCGGTTTGAGCACCAGACGATGAGCGGCCCCAGCGCCGACGGCGGCCCCGCTAAACAGCATCGGTAGGCCGCGGCCCGTGTACCAGGCCGGGAATTGGTCTTGGTAATAAGGACTCCCGAGCTGGCCAGATTCGCCCAGGGTGATATGGTTGACGGAATCGTCTAGGTTTCCCAGATCCACCACCATGCGCATGGACGGACCGGAAGTCATGGTGGTGGCTTTGACGGTCGTGGCCGTGCCAGCTTGAGGGAAGGGCCCGAGGTCAAAGAAGCGCCCCACGAGCGGGTAGTGGTCGAGGGCGTGGTGGAACGTCAGCGGGATCGTTGGGCCCCATCTCCAGGCTCGGCGATCGTCACGGCCGACCATCCGCCGGATCCGTTGCACGCCGTCTTCGAGGCTCTGGATCAAGGTCACATTGAAATCCGCGTCGCCCGGAGGCAGCCACCGAGTCCAGTGCTTTTCGATGGCGTTATCGACGAAGGTCAGTTCCAGGCCCCAGTGGTATAGACGCCAGTCGTCGCCGAGCTTGGGCTTCAAAATCCGTTCGAGCAGGGCCGGGCGCGTAGCCTCACAGACGAGCGTCGCCGCCGAGTCCATGCGCGCCTCGCCGTCCCATTGGCGGAGCAGGCTGAGGGCGTAGCGGGCGTCGGGCGAGCGGGGCGGAAAGGCTTGGGCGGCCTCGAGCAGCCGCTTGGCCAGCCACTCGTCTTCGAGCGAATGGATGTCCATGTCGATGCGGAGCATGTCAGGCACGGTGAAGCGGCTGCCGGCCTCGAGCAGTTGAAAGATGCGCGCCGTGCGCCACGGCGGCGCCCAATCATGGGTCAGGAAATAGGGATAACCGTCGGGCACCACGCGGCTGTTGGCGGTGGCGATGATGCCGCCCGGCGGATTGTAAGCATGGGGCAAGTCTTCGAAAGGGATGGCGCCAACCCAGTCGTCATCGTCGGTGTCGCCCGGAACCGGCAGCGAACCGTCTCCGTGCTTCCGCAGGGGAACCCAAGCCGGCGCGTAATAGCCGATGTTGCCCTCCACATCCGCGTAGACGATGTTCTGCTCGGGACCCATGAAGGAGCGGAGAGCGGCGGTGAACTCCTGCCAATTCTGCGCCTGGTCGATCTGAACGACGGGAAACGTCAGCGCGTGCGGCAGCAACGCCGTCCATTCGAGCGCCAGTTGCCGTCCGCGGGCGGCTTCGGCCGGAACCAGGGAGGAGATGACGGGGCCGTGACGGGTTACCCGCACGGTCAGGTGTTGATCCGGCTGGCCGCGCACCTTGATCGTTTCCTGGCGGACCTCCGCCTCGACCCATTGGCCATTGTGCAGGTACTGGTTGGGATGGCGGGGATTGAACGTCTCGACGAAAAGGTCTTGCACGTCCGGACCCGTGTTCGTCATGCCCCAGGCGATCTGCCGGTTATGGCCAATCACCACTCCCGGGCTTCCCGGCAGGCTGACACCGGAAACATCCAGCCCCGGAGCTTCGAGATGAATCATGTACCAGACGCTCGGGAGGCTGTGACCGAGATGGGGGTCATTGGACAGCAGGGGTTTGCCGGATGCCGTATGAGCACCGCTGACCACCCAATTGTTGCTCCCGAGCGCCGGATCGAAATCGGCCTCCGGCGAGGTCAGCGCCACCAGGGCCGGATCGGCTGGCGGGGCCGAACCCTTCGCCGGCTCGCGAAGGTCGCCTGAGGAACCCGCGCCCCGGGCAGCGCTCGGTGCCGCCTGCCGAGGCGGGGCCGCCACGGCTTCGGCCACGGGTCGGTCCAGGGGCGAGCGGTCGGGAAACAGGTCGGCGTAAAGCTGGGGTCCCAAGCGGTTCAGGATGCGCTCGCGCATCAGGTCGACCCGCCAAGAGGTGTTGAGGACTTTGGCCATGTTGAGCGCGATGCTAAACACGTCGGAATCCTGCCAGGGGCGCGGCTGATAGTGGAGCAGAAGGAACTCGAGCGGCAGGCGATGGCGGTGGGTCTCGATGAAGGCATTGACGCCGCGCGTGTAAGCGGCCAGCACCCGCCGGCCGGCCGGGTCCAGTTCCCGCGCGGCGCGCTCGGCGGCTTCCGGAAAGCCCAGAGTCCGGTTCTCGATGTCGCTTTGCAGGCCTCGCGAGCCGAGAATCTCGGCCAGCTCGCCGCGGGCCAGCCGGCGGCTCAAGTCCATCTGCCACAGGCGATCCTGGGCGGTCACGTACCCTTGCGCGAAGAACACATCGTCCAGGGATTGAGCGCGGAGATGCGGCACGCCGTGGGCGTCGCGCAAAACCTCCACCGGGGCCTCGAGGCCGGAGACTTCCACCGTGCCATCCAGTTGCGGGAGGCAGGCGTGAATGCGCCAGGAAACCAGAATAGCGGCGGCAACGAGAACGGCCAACAGGATGACCAGGGAGGCATTCAGGGCGCGGGAAGGACCAAGGCGGCGCGCCGGACGACGCTCGGTCACTGCGGTGGTGGTCATCGGAGCCTCCTGCGCGGCCGCGGAAAAGGCATCCTACCCAAAATGGCGGGGGTAAGCAACGCGGGCGTCCGAGAGCGCCGGCGAGCTCGCCTTCGAGGCCGCTGCGGGCCGCCGGAATAGCCAAATCGGGCGAATTGGAGGCGAGAAGGTTGTCTCCGGCGGACAATTCGGCTTCCGGCGCTCCTCCCAAATGGCCCGCCAGTGCGTGTAACCACGTGGTAACCACGCTTAACTGGCCGGGCTAGGGGGGTTGTAGCCACCCGCCGGCTTCGAACGATCCTAGGGCCACCGGACGCGAATCCCGCGAGCCGTTTTCCGATCATTTTCGCCCATCCCGCCCGGCGGCCAGCCCCAGCCCGAGCCAAGCGGCGCCACCCGCCAAGCCGAGCCTCTGGAGGCGATGGCGACCCGGGAAACCCGAAACAGGCACCAGCCCGGAGGTCGCCTCCCCGACGCCACTCTTTCCCTGCTGCGGCGTTTGATTTATCCTGGCGTGCTTTCTGGATTCCCTGGGGGGTGGCTCGTGGCGCAAGCTGACCGTCGTCTGGCGTGGGTGACCTTGAGTTTGATCGCGGTGATTCACTTCGCGGCTTCGGCGGCTGCCGCCCAACTCTATTCGCCCTCCCTCTATCAGGAACTGCGCTGGCGGCTGGTCGGGCCGTTTCGAGGCGGGCGGACTCGCGCCGCCTGCGGCGTCCCCGGCCAGCCGAACCTGTTTTATGTCGGGGCCGTGGACGGGGGCGTGTGGAAGTCGGACGATTACGGCCGGACGTGGAAGCCGATCTTCGACGCGGAGCCGACCCAATCCATCGGCGCCATCGCCGTCGCCCCGTCGAACCCCGCCATCATTTACGTCGCCAGCGGCGAAGGCTTGCAGCGCCCGGACCTTTCGGTCGGCAACGGCGTTTATCGATCCACCGATGCCGGCCGGACGTGGACGTATCTCGGCCTGCGCGACGGCCAGCAGATTCCCACCCTGGCCGTCGACCCGCGCGATCCGAGCCGCGTCTTCGCCGCCGTGCTCGGGCACCCTTACGGCCCGAACGCCGAGCGGGGCATCTTCCGCTCGCTCGACGGAGGCCGTACCTGGCAGAAAGTACTCTCCCGGGATGAGAACACCGGGGGCGCGGACGTGGAAATTGACCCCTCGAACCCCGCCGTGGTCTATGCCACCCTGTGGGAGTCGCGGCTGGGCCCGTGGGAATACGGGAACCAATACCAGGGAACGGAAGGAGGAATCTTCAAATCGACGGACGGCGGGAACACCTGGCGCCGTCTCACCCAGGGGTTGCCGCCGGGCGTCGAGCAAGCCTATGTGGCGATCGCGCCCAGCCGCCCGCAGCGGCTCTACGCCACCCTCGCCACCACCGCCGAGACGGGGGCTTATCAGTCCGGCACGGGGCTGGGCATCTACCGCTCCGACGACGCCGGCGAGAGCTGGCAGCTCGCCACCACCGATCACCGCCCGGCCGAGCGAATCGGCGGCGGCGACCTGCCGGTGCCCAAGGTCGATCCCAAGAATCCCGATGTCGTTTACACCGCCAGCATCGTCACTTGGCGCTCGGCGGACGGCGGAAGGACGTGGACGGGCATTCGCGGCGCGCCGGGCGGCGACGATTATCAGAATATCTGGATCAACCCGGATGATCCGAAGATCATTCTCCTGGTGAGCGACCAGGGGGCCATCGTGAGCGTGAATGGCGGTGAGACGTGGAGCTCCTGGTATAATCAGCCGACCGCCCAGCTCTACCACGTCTCGGTCTCGAATACGTTTCCATACCGCCTCTGCGGCGGCCAGCAGGAAAGCGGCTCGGTGTGCATCGCCAGCCGCGGCAACGACGGCGAGATCACGTTCCGCGACTGGCACCCGGTCGGCGCCATCGAATACGGGTACGTGGCGCCGGACCCGCTCGATCCCGGCGTGGTCTACGGAGCGGGCACCAATCAGGTGACGAAATTCCACTGGGCGACCGGCCAAGTGGAGAACGTCACGCCCATTCCCATTCGCTCCCCCGCCGACCGCGTCGACCGCACCCAGCCGATCCTCTTTTCCCCGGTCGACCCCCATATCCTCTATTACGCCGCGAACGTCCTCTTCCAAACCACCGACGGCGGGCATTCCTGGCAGGCCATCAGCCCGGACCTCGCCCGCCCGCATCCGGGGATTCCGCCGAACCTCGGCAGTTTCGCGGCCAAAGACCCCAGAGCCGCCCGCCAGCGCGGCGTCATCTACGCCCTCGCACCTTCCTTTCGCAGCGTGGAAACGCTGTGGGCGGGCACCGATGACGGATTCATCTGGGTCACGCGCGACGGAGGAAAACATTGGCGAAACGTGACCCCGCCCGCGCTGACGGCGTGGAGCAAAGTCACCCAGCTCGCGGCGTCCCGCTTCGACGACGAGACGGCCTACGCCTCCGTCAGCCGCTTTCGCCTCGACGACCTCCACCCGTACATCTACCGCACCCACGACGGCGGCGCCACCTGGCGGCTCATCGTCAACGGCCTTCCCGAGGATGCGCCCGTGGACACCGTCCGCGAGGATCCGGTGCGCCGGGGGCTGCTGTTCGCGGGCACGGAGACCTCCGTCTGGGTCTCGTTCGACGACGGCGGCCACTGGCAGTCCTTGCAGTTGAACCTGCCGCACACCTCGATGCGCGACCTGTGGATTCACGCCGATGATTTAATGGTCGCCACCCATGGCCGCTCCTTCTGGGTGCTCGACGATATCGCTCCCCTGCGCGAGATCTCGGAGAAGGTCGCGCACTCCGACGCCTGGCTGTTCACGCCCGCCCCGGCCGATCGCGTGCGCCGCGACACCAATACCGATACCCCGCTGCCGCCGGATGAACCCGCCGGCCAGAACCCGCCGAGCGGCGCCGTCATCGACTACTTCCTCGCCCGGCCGGCCTCCGGCCCCCTGACACTCGAAATCCTCGACGCCAAGGGCCAGCTCGTCCGCCGCTACGCCAGCACCGACCAGCCGGAATTCACCGAGTCGCAATGGCGGCAAACGCTTGAGGTGCCGCTCTACTGGGTGCGGATTCCCCCGCGGCTGCTGCCGAGCCCCGGCATGCACCGCTGGGTGTGGGACCTCCACTACCCGGCCCCGCAATCGGGGTGTCACGACTATCCGATCGCCGCCGTTCCCCACGATACTCCCTGCGGGCCGCTCGGGCCGCGCGCCTTGCCCGGACGCTACACGGTGCGGCTCACGGTGAACGGCCGAAGTCTCACGGCGCCCCTGGCCGTTAGAATGGATCCGCGCGTGAAGACGCCGCCCGCCGGCCTGGAACGCCAGTTTGAGATGGAGGCGCGCCTGGCTTCATGGATGCGGCGCGGCGATGAGGCGATCCGGCAGGCGCGGCGGGTGCGCGACCAGCTGGCGAAGCGATCCCGGCAAGCCGGCGGTTCGCTCAAAGACTCGATCGAGGCCCTGGAGAAGAAAGTGGCGGCGCTCGAAGGCGGGCCGGCGGGATTCTTTGGGTCGGTACCGGCGGAACTGACGCTCGGCCGTGTCAACGGCGAGGCGGGTACGCTCTACGGCCAGGTGGATAGCGCCGACGCCGCGCCCACGACCGCGCAGACGGCCGCGGCGGCGGCGGTCGAGCGCGATTTCACCGGCGTCATGAAGCTCTGGACGCGCCTGCTGGCGGTCGACCTTGCGGCCCTCAACCGCCAACTGGGTTCCGCCGGGTTGCCGGAGGTGCGCGCGGAGCCGCCCGACGGGCTCCGCGGCCGGGAGCAACAGCCATGAAGATCAACAACATTGAGCTGTTCAAGGTTCCGCCACGCTGGCTCTTTGTGAAGGTCTCGACCGACGACGGGCTGGCGGGCTGGGGCGAGCCGGTGGTGGAAGGTCGCGCCGAGACGAGCCGGGCGGCAGTCGAGGAGCTGACGGCCTATCTGCTCGGAGCGGATGCCAGCCGCATCGAGGACCTGTGGCAGGTGCTGTATCGCGGCGGCTTCTATCGCGGCGGGCCCGTCTTGATGAGCGCCATCTCCGGCATCGAGCAGGCCTTGTGGGACATCCGCGGCCAGCGCCTGGGCGTGCCGGTCTACGACCTGCTGGGCGGCGCGGTGCGGGATCAGATGAAGGTCTACGGGTGGATCGGCGGCGATGCTCCCGCTCATGTCGCCGAGGAAGCCGCCGCCCGCGTCCAGGCCGGCTACCTGGCCGTGAAGATGAACGCCACGGCTCAAATGGAATGGATTGATTCGGCGAGCCAGGTGCAGGCGGCGGTCGCGCGCCTGGCCGCCGTGCGCGACGCCGTCGGCTACGACGTCGGCGTGGCCGTCGATTTTCACGGCCGCGTCCATAAGGGCATGGCCAAGATTCTGGCGAAGGAACTCGAGCCCTTGAAGCCGCTCTTCATCGAAGAACCCGTGCTGCCCGAAAATAACGAGGCGCTCTCCATCCTGCAGCGCCACTCGAGCATCCCGATCGCCACCGGCGAGCGCCTCTACACCCGCTGGGGCTTCAAGGCGGTGCTCGAGCAGGGGGCGGTGGATATCATTCAACCCGACCTCAGTCATGCCGGCGGCATCTGGGAGACGCGCAAGATCGCGGCCATGGCCGAGGCTTATGACGTGGCCGTCGCCCCGCACTGCCCGCTCGGCCCCATCGCCTTGGCGGCTTCTTTGCAGCTCGATTTTTGCACCCCCAACGCCTTCATTCAGGAAACCAGCCTCGGCATCCATTACAACCAAGGCGCTGACGTGCTGGACTATCTGCTCGATCCGTCCGTGTTCGCCCTGGAGCGCGGATACATCCGGCGCCCGGCGGGGGCGGGCCTGGGAATCCGGATCAACGAAGCCAAAGTCCGTGAGCAAGCGGCCGTCGGCCACAACTGGAAGAGCCCGGTCTGGCGCCATGCCGACGGATCAGTGGCCGAGTGGTAGAGAGGATTTTTCCGGTCGCCGCCGGAGTTGCCGATGAACGATGTTCAGCCCGACGCTCTCCCACTCGCCGAGCGCCCAGCCTGGCCGATCGACTTCGGCCGCGAGGTCTGCGGTGATCTCGCGGCCGCCGAGGAGCGCGAGTGGCTGGTAACGAACGGCCTCGGCGGCTTTGCCTCCGGCACCGTGGCCGGCATGCTCACCCGCCGCTATCATGCTCTGCTCATCGCCGCCTTCCGCCCTCCCGCCGGCCGCACGCTGCTCGTCTCCAAGTTCGACGAGGTGGCCGATTACGACGGCCACACGTACGCGCTCGGCACCAATCGCTGGGCCGGAGGCGCGGTTGATCCTTGCGGATATCGATTCCTCGAGCGGTTCCATCTGGAAGGCACAACGCCGGTGTGGACTTTTCTGCTGGCCGATGCCCGCCTGGAGAAACGCATCTGGATGCAACCGGGCGCGAACACCACTTACGTGCAGTACCGGCTGCGGCGCGCCCGCCGGCCGCTGGCGCTGACCGTCAAGGCGCTCGTGAACTACCGCGACTATCATGCCACCACCCGGGCCGGCGACGGGCGCATGAACGTGCGCGCCGTCCCCCACGGCTTGTCGATCGAGGCCTTCGCCGGCGCCACGCCGTTCCGCCTGCTGAGCGCCGACGCCGCGGCCACCCCCGCCCACCAGTGGTATCTCCATTTCGATCTGGCCGCCGAGCGCGCCCGAGGCCTGGACGATGCCGAAGACCATTTGCACGCCGGAACCTTTTTTGCCGAACTTCACCCCGGCGCGACCGTCGCCCTGGTTGCCACCGCCGAAGCGGCCGCCGACCTCAATGGCGAGGCGGCCTGGCAGGCCAATGCCCGCCGCGAGCTCGGGCTGTTGCAGTCGGCTCGGGCGGCCTTCTCCGCCCCCCGCGCGCCCAATCCGGCCCGCGCGGACGCCCCGCCCTGGATCGACCAACTGAGGCTCGCGGCCAGCCAGTTCATCGTCCAGCGTCCGGTGGCCGGCCATCCAGACGGCGGCTCCGTCATCGCCGGATATCCCTGGTTCGCCGATTGGGGGCGCGACACGATGGTGGCGCTGCCCGGCCTCACCTTGGCCACGGGACGGCCCGAGGTGGCAAAGACGATCCTGCGCACGTTTTCCCGCTACGTTGACCAGGGCATGTTGCCCAACTGCTTTCCCGAAGCCGGCGAGCCCCCGCTCTACAACAGCGTTGACGCCGCTCTGTGGTACGTCGAGGCGGCCCGGCAATATGTGGCGGCGACCGGCGACCGGGAATTTTTGGCCGAACTGTTTCCCGCGCTCGCCGACATCTGCCGCTGGTACACGCGCGGAACTCGGTACAACATCCACGCCGATCGAGCCGACGGCCTGCTCAATGCCGGCCAAGCCGGCCTCCAACTGACGTGGATGGACGCCAAGGTCGGCGACTGGGTGGTGACGCCGCGCGCCGGCAAGCCGGTCGAGGTCAACGCGCTCTGGTATAACGCCCTTCTGGCCTTGCGCGATTTCGCGCTGGCGCTGGGATATCCGGCCTCCGACTACGCCCATATGGCCGAACAGGTTCGGCACAGCTTCCGGAAATTCTGGAATGCCGAAGCCGGCTATGCCTTCGACGTGGTGGACGGTCCGGCGGGCCCGGACGCCTCTCTGCGGCCCAATCAAATTCTCGCCGTCTCGCTTCCTTACAGCCCCCTCGATGAAACCCAGCAGCGCGCCGTGGTCGACGTCTGCGCCCGCCACCTCCTCACCTCCTACGGCCTGCGCAGCCTCGCGCCCGGGGATCCGCGCTATCGCGGCCGGTACGCCGGCACCCCGGCCGAGCGCGACTCCGCCTACCACCAAGGCACGGTCTGGGGCTGGCTGCTCGGCCCCTTCGCGCTGGCCCACCTCCGGGTCTTTCGCGATCCCGCCGCCGCCCGCTCCTACCTCGAACCCATGGCGCACCATCTGCGAATCCATGGCCTCGGAACGGCCGGCGAAATCTTCGACGGCGACCCTCCGTTCGCGCCCCGCGGCGCCATCGCTCAAGCCTGGACCGTCGGCGAATTGCTCCGCGCCTGGGCCGCCTGCGCCGGGCCTTAGTTCCTCGGCCCATGCGCCGCGACTCCCGAGCCCGCGGCGCGGCCAGCGGCCTGTGCTATATTTGAAGCGAATTGACGTTGCCGCTGACGACCGTGCCCATCTTGCCCTGCCGCCATGACGCCAACGCGCTGGTTCAGATTGAACCCGCGATCGATCTCCTTCGCCACCTGGACCGTCGCCATCCCGAAGTGTTGCGGCCAGCTGGAATAACGCCCGAGGACTATCACCCGAAACGAATCTTTTGCTCGGCGGTGGAGACCATTTGAGGCAGTGTCATCGCCTCCTCCCTCACCCAGCGCCACCAAATGCTGGCCGATATCTTCGGCCGCCTGCGCGAGCAGAGGAAAATAGCGGGGTTCGAACCGACGCGCCGAGGAACCCGCCATGACTTCACCCCCATCCTGACGGAGAAGCCGCGAGTGGCGGCGGCCTTGGATGTAAAAGGGGTGAAGGCAACAGCATTACGATTACGGAACGTGCCGCCGTGGGCACAGGAATTCCTGATGTGGTGCCACCTGGATGGCGCGATCACGAATCAACCGTCGCCGAGCGTCCGCTCGATCACTGTCAACCGGCTGGCGAACGATCTCGTCCGGCGCGGCAAGGTTGTGGACGCCATTCTGTTCAAGGATCAGCGATGCGGCTCGCTGAGCGCCGCCTTCTGCCAGGGCTGGGGCAGAGGAGCCCAATCGCGGCTGTGCATGTCGGCCAGGGTGAGGACGATCAGAAACGACAGCCAGAGGAGCGCGGCGATGATGACGATGCGGGTGAGCCCCTTGTGATACTTGAGGCCCATGAAGAACAGCACCACGCAGGTGGCCTTGGAGACGGCAATGACCAGGGCGACGACGGTGTTGAAGTAGCCGAGATCAATATAGGCCACGCCGGTGGTCAGGACGGTGAGCACGATCAAGGCCACAAACGTCAGGATATAGACCCGCGACGGCACGACGTGCCCGGTGAGCGAATGGTCCGGCATCAGTAACGGCCCCCGATGAGATAGAGCAGCGGAAAGAGGAAAATCCACACAATATCCACAAAGTGCCAGTAGAGTCCCACCATCTCGACGGTGTTAAAGTCCCCGGAAACAAAGCGCCCGCGATAAGCCATGATGATCAGGAAGGTCAGCAGGCCCACGCCCACCACCATGTGCAAGGCGTGGATGCCGGTCATCACGAAATAAAAAATCATGAAGAGGGCGACGTGGGAGAGAGGCGCTCCAAAACGCCGGATCACCTCGAGCGCCTCGCCCTGGGGGGCAAACGACACCCCGGGCACGAGATGCTCGAGGTAATCGCCGTACCACTCCCAGCGCAGCTTGATGATGACGAAGGCGGCGCCCAACAGCAGAGTCAGGACGAGAAACCCGATCAGCGGTTTGCGCCGGCCGAGCTGAGCGGAGCGCACGGCCATGGCCATGGTCAAGCTGCTGCAGATCAGCATGACGGTATAGGAGGCGCCGTAAGCGACTTTCAGCAGGTGGCTGCCGGCGGCAAAGGCGGCCGGATAAAGGGAGCGATAGAGGGCGTAGCTGGCAAACAGGCCGCCGAAGAACAGGATTTCCGTGGCCAGAAAGATCCACATGCCAAAGCTGGCCGCGTCCCGCTGCTGGATGATATCGTCGAATTGCTCGGCCACCAGGGCCGGAGCCGGACCCTCAGGCAACGTGAGCCTCCTGGCGAGCGCCGTAAGCGTAAGCTTCTTCGGTCACGATCGGCGTCTCATGGAAGTTGTGGGTGGGAGGGGGCGAAGAAGTCTCCCACTCGAGCCCTTTCGCGCCCCATGGATTGGGGCCGGCAATCGGGCCGTAGCGCAGGGACCAGATCATGTAGATGAGGGGGATGACGTAGCCGACGGCGAGAATCGAAGCCCCGGCCGAGGACAGAACGTTGAGGGCCTGAAACTCGGGCGGGTAGACGGCGTAGCGGCGCGGCATGCCGAGATAACCCAGAATGAACTGAGGGCCGAACGTCAGGTTGAATCCGACGAAGATGATGAGGGCCGAGAGCCTCGCCCAGGTCTCGGGGTACAGGCGCCCGGTCATCTTCGGCCACCAGTAATGGAGGCCGCCGAGATACCCCATCACGGCCCCGCCCACCATGATGTAGTGGAAATGCGCGATCACGAAATACGTGTCGTGCAGGTGGATGTCGGCGGCCATCGAGGCCAGGAAGAGGCCCGTCAGCCCGCCGATGGTGAACAGGCCGATGAATCCCAAGGCGTAGAGCATGGGCGCGTCGTAGGAGACGGAGCCTTGATACATGGTGGCCGTCCAGTTAAAGACCTTGACGGCGGAGGGAATGGCCACGGCGAAGCTGAGGGCCGAAAACACCAGTCCGGCGTAAATGGATTGGCCGCTTACAAACATGTGGTGGCCCCAGACCAGGAAGGAGATCACGGCGATGGCGACGCTCGAAAAGGCCACAAAGCTGTAGCCAAAGACGCGCCGGCGCGAGAACGCCGCCACCAATTCGCTGATCACGCCCATCGACGGCAGAATCAAAATGTAGACTTCCGGGTGGCCAAAGAACCAGAACAGGTGCTGGAACAGGATCGGATCGCCACCGAGCGCGGGGTCAAAAATGCCGACGTGGAAGATGCGCTCGAGCATGATCAGCACCATGGTAATGGCGATGACCGGCATGGCGAGGATGAAGATGAGGCTGGCCGCGTACATCGACCAGATGAACAGCGGCAGGCGGAACCAGGTCATGCCCGGGGCGCGCATCTTGTGGATGGTGACGGCGAAGTTAAGTCCGGTGAGGATGGAGGAGAACCCGGAAATGAAGATGCCCATGGCCGCCGACAGCACGTTGGTGTTGACGTAGGTGGTGGACAGCGGCGTGTAAAACGTCCAGCCGGTATCGACGCCACCGGAAATCACGGCGTAGAGGAAGACGCCGCCGCCGGCGATAAACAGATACCAACTGAGTAGATTCAGTTTGGGAAAGGCGACGTCGCGGGCCCCGATGACGATGGGAATGGCGAAGTTCCCGAGCACGGTGGGGACGGCCGGGGCCAGGAAGAAGAAGATCATGATCAGGCCGTGGACGGTGAAGAGCTTATTGTAAGTGGCCGGCTCCACCAGCGAGCCCTGCGGCTCGATCAGATTGAGCCGCATCAGCGTGGCGGCGACGCCGCCAACGACGAAGAAGAACGTGATCGAGACCAGGTAGAGCCAGGCGATGCGCTTGTGGTCGGTCGTGAACAGCCACGACCGCCAGCCGTAATTGACGTTGAGGTAATGCACTTCCGGCAAGGCCGGAACTTCCACCGTGGCCGTGCTCATGGCTTCGTACCTTTCCTTTCTGGCGGTCCCCCCAAAGACTTAATATAGGCGATCAATTGCAGAATCTGATCCTCGCTCACCTGGCCCTGGAACGTCGGCATGACGTTGGGATAACCAGCGATGGGCTGCGGGTCGATGATCGCCTCGCGCAGGAAGGCGTCATCCACCAGCCGCGTCTGGCCATTTTGCATCCGGATCGTCTGGCCGACAATTCCCCGCAGCGACGGCCCCTTGGGGCCGGTTTGGGCGTGGCAACTGTCGCACCCGAGCTGGTTGAAGAGCTTCTGACCGGCGGCGGCCATGGGCTCGGCCTGCATCTGGCTAGTCAGCCAGCGCGCGTACTCGTCCTGCGGCATCACGTCAATCCAACCGACCATGTGGGAGTGGCCCATGCCGCAGTACTGGTCGCAAAACAGGTGAAAGCGCCCGGTGGAAGTGGCTTCGAACCATTCGGTGGAGTACATGCCGGGGACGACGTCGCGCTTGATGCGGAAAGCCGGGACGGCGAAGTCGTGGATGACGTCTTCGGAGGTCATGGTGAGCTTGATGGGAACGCCGACGGGAACGTGTAGGTCATTGATTTCACGAGGGCCTTCGGGATGCTGAACCTTCCACATCCACTGCTTGGCGACGACGAAGACCTCGGTCGAGGCCGCCGGTGGAATCGAGTTCTCGATGAAGAGCCGGGAGGCCCAGACGAACATGACCACGCACAGCAGGGCGGGGATGATGGTCCAAATCAGTTCCAGTTTGAGGTTGCCTTCGATCTGCCGCGGAATCTCGTCCTTCGAGCGACGGCGGTACTTGATGGCGAAAATGAAGATGGCGGCGAAAATCAGGGCGCTGAAGAAAACGGTGATGGCCGTCAGAAAATAAAACAAATGGTCCCACGCCACCGAGAAGGTGGAGGCTTGTTGAGGTTTTAAGGGAAATATCAACATCGTCTCTAATGACCGCGCCAGGATTCCATCGTTGGCCGCCGCTACGCCCCGCCCTCGCCTCAAGGGGCCCGGCGAGGTTCGGTCTTGAACATCACCATCACCATCGCTCCCAGCGTCACCACGGTAAAAGCCGCCGCGATCTTTAGAACTCGGGAAATGATGAAGCTATACTTTCCGGTCATCGGATCATACTGGCAGCAATACAGCAGCACTTCGTCCACCGGATTGCCGATCTTGCCTTGCGAGGCCTCCACCAGCCCTAAGCGAAGGCTACCCGCCGGGTAGGTGATTCCGTAAAAATAGCGGGCCAGCCGCCCCTGGGGCGTTAAAACCATGATTCCGGTGGCATGGATGAACTGCTGGGTCTGAGCATCGTAGTGGTATCTAAATCCCACGGCATCAGCAAGTTGCCTGATAGACTCCGGGTCGCCCGTCAGGAAATGCCAGCCGTTGGCTGCGCCGGGGCGTCCGTACAGCCCGACGTAGACGGCCTTCTTAGCCGCCGCGAGCGACGGCTGCTCGCGAGGATCAATACTGACCGTCACCACCTGGAAATCTTGACCAACGTTGAACTTAAGCTCTTTCAAGCTGTTCAGAATCCCGTTCAAAACCAGCGTGCACAGCATCGGGCAGTCGTAATAGACCAACGCCAGGATCACCGGCTGGCGGCCGAAATAATCTCCCAGCCGAACCGCGTCTCCGGCCTCGTCGCGGAACGGCAAGTCTAATGGAATCTGGTTATTAAGCCGTTGTTCAATGCCCACCCCTTGAAGCACGGAGGGGAGCGCCTTGGCGTTTCGAACTTCTCCCCGCGCCGCGCCGGCGGCCAGACAACCGAGCACTGCCACCGCGCAGGCGACCACGGCGAGGCGGGCCTGGCGGCGGAAAGTCTGGCGGCGAGCCGATAAGCTCGCCATAACATCCTTTCTTTCTTGCACTTACCTTACCTCCTCCAGCGCGCCGCCAAAGCCGTCGATCCACCCCCCGACGAAGCCGCCCGTTCGGACTCCGCGGCCGTCCTCTGCCCGCCCGCGTGACGCCCGGGCTTGGCCATCAACGGATTCGCCGGCGCGTTGCTCCTGGCGTGAAGTAAGTTCTTTTTTATCAACAGATCCATCGCCCTGTCAATCGGTATGCGGACGATCCCTTGCTCCCGGTTGACCCAGCCGTACGAATTGAGGATGCGGTTCTGGCGATCCAGGTACTGCTGTAACTCCGCCGGCGCGTTCACCTGCAGCCGGGGTTCCGGGGGCAGCGTTCGGACGTTGCTCTCTAACGGGGAGGCCGGCGGCCCCGCATTCTCTTGCGTCGTGTAATACCGGAACGTGACATACGCTACCACCAGGCCCGCCACCAGGAACACGGCCAGTCCGATTCCCCAGTGGATCAGCGTGCGGACACTCGCATCCCGGGTTTCGTGCTTCAGTTCCGAGTTTGGAACCCCGGAGTTATTCTCCATGCCCGTAGACTCCTTCAAATCTCGGGTCGTGAAGCGGCAGGAAGGGCCTCTGCTTCAACTGGGATGTAAACCTCCACACCCACAGGCCCCCGATGCCGATCGGGGCCACAATGTCCATCCAATGGAGCGACGGGACGGCGGGGTGGAAGGCGGGCACGATGAGCCAGAACAGGTCCACCCAGGTCATCACCAGCAGCAAGGCGGCGACGGCCGACAGAGCCGTCATGCGGCGCTTCACGTCCCGCGAGAGCAGCAGTACGAAAGGCACGGCGAAATGGAACAGCACCAAGACCAGCGCCACCGCGCCCCAGCCGCCCGCGGCGCGGCTGGTGTACCAGGGAATCTCGTCCTGCAGGTTCCCCGCCCAGATGATCAGGAACTGGTCGAACGACAGATACGCCCACAGCATGACAAAGACCAGGAGCAGGTTGCCGAAGTCGTTGAAGTCCAGCGGCGTGATTACGTTTGACACCGGATCATAGCGCGCCAGCAGCCGCACCACGATCGTGGCCAACGCCATCGCCGCCAGCGCCGGCAGCACAATGTAGATCATGCCGTAAATGGTGGAGAAGAACTGCGGCTCGAGCGACATGATCCAGTCCACGACGGCGAAGGTGACCGTAAATCCATACAGCACCAGGCCCGCCGCGCTGAGCTTCTTCATCTTGCCGAGCCAGCGGCGGTCGTCATCGCCCTGCTCGTCCTGCCGCCACGACCATCGATTCAGCAGGTAGATGAAGATCACCCAGGCCGCAAAGTAGCCGATCGTCCGCCCCACCCAAAACGGCACGCTCAAGTACGCGCTCTTGAAAGGCGGCAGCGCCTCGCCGGCCACCGTGGCCGGCTGCGCCCAGCTATAGAGCCTCGGCAAGCCGAAGAAAAACGGGATGAAGAGCCAGACCATGAGGGTCCACACCGTCTGGGCGGCGGCTTCGAGCGGCCGGCGCAGCAAATAGCCCCACTTCCCGTTCACCTGGTGGTGCAGCATGACGATGCCAAAGCTCCCGAGCGCCACGGCCAGCCACAGCATGTAGCCCAATAGGTAAGAGCGGAAGAACTGGGTAGGGTTCGCACGCCACTCGAGAGCGCACAGGATCAGGGCCGCCACCCCGACCCCGAGCGCCAGACGCCCCACCCGATCCAGGTTCGGTTGTCCGCTGCCGTTCCCGTTCATGGTGCCTTCCCCGCCAGCGCGCCGCGTTCCGGGGCCGGCACGTCATCAAGGGTAGCGTGCTGGCTCAGTTGCAGGGCGCGAATGTAAGCCGCAATCCGCCATCGATCTTCCACCGATACGCGCGCGGCATAGCTGTACATGGCGCCGTAACCGTTCGTCATGACCTCGAAGAAGTGGCCCACGGGGGCCTTCATCAGCCGGTCGATATGGTAGGAAGGCGGGGCGGGATGCTGGAATCCGCGCTGCACCACCATGCCGCGGCCGCTGCCCGTGTAATCGTGGCACGGCGTGCAGTAGACGTTGAAGCGCTCCCGCCCGCGCTCGAGATCGGCGGCCGTGATCGGAAACGGGAATTCGTCGGCCACCACGCCGTTGATCCGGCCCGTGTAGAGCAGCGTGTCCGTGCGCAGATGGCCGTGCGCCACCGTGCCCGGCACCATCGGCCGCTCCGACCGGCCGTCGTTGAACAGGTCCGTCGGCGCGTAAGGATCAAACCGCGGCTGAATGTGCATATCGAGGCGGCAAGCCGCCAGACACGAGGCGAGGAGCAGGAGACTAACGCCGGCCGCCGCCCGCTGGCCGCCTTGCCATCGAGGCTCCCGCCGCGCCCGGGTTAACGTCATCTCGGAATTCATCTCAGAATCACTTCGCGCCCGCAACTTCAGCTCTCGACCTCCATCACCCGGGAAGGATTGAGTCCCTCCAGGAACTCCCGCGTAGTCACCACGTCATAGCGGCGATCGCGGGCCTTAATCACCAGAAAGAATCGGTCGCGGCTGCACACCTCGAAGCGCTCGACGTTGAACACCGGATGGTAGGGCGTGGGCAAGCCGTTGAGCGCCAGCATGCCAAAGAAGGTGGTCAGGGCGGCGCACAGAATCGTCAGCTCGAACGTGATCGGAATGAACGCCGGCCAACTGTTCCACGGCTTGCCGCCGACGTTGATCGGGAAACCGATCACGTTCGGCCACCACTGCAGAAAGAATCCGCCCGAGCACCCGAGCAGCCCCCCGATGAACACCAGCACCGGCAGGCGCGTGCGATGGAATCCGATCGCCTCGCCCAGGTTCTCGATCGGGAACGGGCTGAAGGCGTCGATCTCCCGATACCCGGCCTCGCGGGTCCGCCGCACCGCCGCCAGCAGTTGCTCCGGCGTCTCGAATTCCGCCATCAAGCCGTAAAGTGGGCGCTTCCTCGCCATGCTCGTTGCCCCGGGGCACGCGCTTCTCCGGCCGGTTCCCCGAGCTCCGGCCGACGCCACCACGAAACTCTAAGCCTTCACTTCCTCCGCCTGCGTCTTGTGCACCAGGTGCCGCAACTCCGACATCGAGATCATCGGCAACAGCCGCACAAACAGATAGAACAGGGTCAGGAACAGCCCGATCGTGCCCAGGAACACTTCCCAATCCACCTTCGTCGGGTAGTACATACCCCAGGCCGAGGGCAGGTAATCGCGGTGCAGGCTCAAAACAATGATCACAAACCGCTCCAGCCACATTCCGGTCTGGATAATGAGGGCATCCACAAACAGCAGCCAGGGGCTGCGCCGCACCCGCCGGAACCACAACGCCTGGGGCGCAATCAGGTTGCAGCCAATCAGCGTCCAGAAGACGGCGGCGTAGGGGCCGAAGAACCGGTTCAGCATCATGTAGCGGTCATACGGGTTGCCGCTATAGAAGGCCATGAAGGTTTCCATGACGTAGGCATAAGTGACGATCATGCCGGTGGCCAGCATCAACTTCGCCATGTTGTCGAGGTGTTTGAGGGTGACGAAGTCTTCCAGGTGATACCAGCGGCGCAGCGGGATGGCCAGGGTCAAGACCATGGCAAAACCGGAATAAATGGCTCCGGCCACGAAGTAGGGGGGGAAGATGGTCGAATGCCAGCCGGGAACGATGGCGATGGTGAAGTCGAAGCTCACCACGGTGTGCACCGAAACCACGAGCGGGGTCGAGATGCCGGCCAGCAGCAACCCGGCCATTTCGTATCGCTCCCAGTGAATCGCCGAACCCCGCCACCCCCAGGATAGGATGCCGTAAACGATCTTGACGGCCCGGCTCTTGGCCTTGTCCCGCATCGTCCCGAAGTCGGGGATCAGGCCGAGGTACCAGAACAGGATCGAGACCGTCAGATAAGTCGACACCGCGAAGACGTCCCACACCAGCGGGCTGCGGAACTGCGGCCACGTGCCCATCGTGTCCGGATACGGAAAGAGCCAGTAGAACAGCCATGGCCGCCCCAGGTGCAGCAGGGGGAACATGCCGGCGCAGGCCACGGCGAAGATCGTCATGGCCTCGGCGAAGCGGTTGATTGAAGTCCGCCAGCGCTGGCGCATGAGGAGCAGGAAGGCGGAGATCAGCGTGCCGGCGTGGCCGATTCCGATCCACCAGACGAAGTTGGTGATGGCGAATCCCCAGGCCACGGGAATGTTGACGCCCCACACCCCCACGCCGTAGGTCATCAGCAGAACCACGCCATAGTGGAAGACGATCAGCAAAGCGATGGCGACGGCGAAGCCCGCCTTCCACCATTTGCCCGTCCCTTCCTTCAGCACGATGTCGCTGATCTTGTCCGTCACCGTGCCGTAGTTGTGTCCGGGCGCCAGTTCCAGGTCTTGAGGTTCGATTCCGACGGGCATTCCCGCTGCTCCTTACGCCTGAATCTCGGGGTTCGGATTCCTCAGCTTGGCCAGATACGTCGTGCGCGGCCGCGTGTTCAAATCCCGCAACAGGCCGTATTGCCGCGATTGCGCCTTGAGCCGGCTCACCCGGCTGTTCGGGTCGTTGATATTGCCGAAGACGATGGCCTGGGTGGGGCACGTCTGCTGGCACGCGGTTTGAATCTCGCCGTCCTTCACCACCCGGTCTTCCACTTCGGCGCGGATTTTGGCCTCCTGGATCCGCTGCACGCAGTAAGTGCACTTCTCCATCACCCCGCGGCTGCGGACGGTGACGTCGGGGTTGCGCAGCGGATAGAGGCTCGGCGTATCCCAGTCCGAGAACAGGTAGAAATTGAAGCGCCGGACTTTGTACGGGCAGTTGTTCGAGCAGTAGCGGGTTCCGACGCAGCGGTTGTACACCATCAGGTTCAAACCCTCGGGGCTGTGGAGGGTGGCGCCGACCGGGCAGACGTACTCGCAGGGAGCGTTCTCGCACATCATGCAGAGCACCACCTGGTTGTACATTTCGGGGTTGTCGAGGCCGCCGCGAAAGTATTTATCGACGCGGATCCACGCCATGTCGCGGCCGTCATCCACCTGTTCCTTGCCCACCACGGCGTTGTTATTCTCAGCGTAGCACGCCACCACGCACGCATTGCAGCCCGTACAGGCGTTCAGGTCGATCGACATTCCCCACTGGTAGCCGTGCTGGTAGTCGTAAGGCGGATAGAGGGATTGGGCGTCCGTCGTCTCCTCCGGCGGATCGGCGGCAAAGTCGGGATGGCTCCTGAACTGCTCGAGCGTCGCCACCCGCACCAGGCCGCGCGCGAAAGCCGCTTCGCTCTCCTCGGAGAAGACCTTCCTCCCCTCGCGGTCGTTGATGAGGTGGTCGTTCTGGAGCGTGACCAGGTGATATTTTTGTCCGGTCTTGCGCAGATCGAGCCCCGGCCCAAACCACGGGTTCGCGCTGGTGCGCAAAGCGTAGGCATTGAAACCCACGCCGGTTCCCATCCGCCCGGCCCGCTGGCGCCCATAGCCCAGAAACACCGTTACGCAATCGTTGGCCTGCCCGGGCACAATGAACACCGGCGCTTCCAGTTCGCGACCCTGGAAGCGGAGGCGGACGAAGTCGGCCCGCTCAAGGTGGAAACGCTCGGCGGTCGCCACGCTAACGTAGGCGGCGTTATCCCAGGTGAGGCTGGTGAACGGCTTGGGAAGCTCCTGCAGCCAGCCCAGGTTGGCGTAACTGCCGTCGCCGACCGTCGGATCGGGCCGGAAGATCAGCTCCAGCCCTCCCGCGTCCGGCGCCGCGGGAGCCGGCTCGAACGAGGCCCGCAAGCTGACCACTTTCGGCGGCAACGCTGTGCCGTCCACCACGCCGTTGTTGAGCCAGGTTTCCCACTGGGTCTCGAAATCGGCTCCGCCGACCGTGCCGGAGCCGAGCTGCCGCCTCCAGTAATCCCGCACCAGGTCGTGCCCGGATCGCCCCGCCTGGCCGTTCAGCAAGGCGAGGAATTCGTATTCCGACCGCCCGTTATAGAGCGGAGCGATAAGCGGCTGAATGATGCTGACCGTGCCGTCGTAAGCGCGCACGTCGCCCCAGGCCTCGAGGTAATGAGCCTGGGGAAGGTGCCAGTGGCACAGCACCGCCGTCTCGTCCTCGTACAGGCCGAGATGGACGCGGTAGCGAACCTTCAGTAGCTCATCGGCAAAGGACAGGTCGGCGGGGGCGTTGTAGACGGGATTGCCGCCGATGATGATCAGCGTGTCGACCTGGCCGGCCTGGATCGCCGCCACCAGCTCGCGGAGCGACTGAAGCTCGTCGACCGGGTTGGCTTCGATCGGGGCCGTGTGAATGACTGTCTGGCCGGCATTGCCGAGGGCCTCATTCATGGCGTGCGCCAGGGCGTGAACGATGGGCGGCTGGGCGTCGCCGGCCATGACCGCGCTGGCCCCCCGATGCGCCTGAAGATCACGGGCGAGGGCGGCCACGGCCCCCGCCGGGACGCTGGGCGGCACGGCTCCGCCCCCCGCTTTCACCCCCAAGGCGGCCGCCACGGCGCGCGCGAAGCCTTCAACTTCGCTCGCCCGCATCGGCCACCGATGGTCGGCCATAGCCCCGGTGTTGCTCGGCGTCGATTCGACCACGTAAAGGCGGTTCATCGTGCTCCGCGTATCCACCACGCGGCGCCGGTCGGTGAAGTCGCGGGCGTAACGAACCGTTCCCGGGCCGCAACCGAGAAAGTCGGCCTCAAGCGACAGCACGACCTCGGCCCGATCCAATCTGTAAACCGTGTTGACGTACTCGCCGAAGGCCAGCTTCGCCCCGGCGCGGGCGTTATCGCGGCCCACCGGCTCGTATTGGTGCCAGCGGGCGGAAGGAAACTGGGCGAGAAACGCCTGGATCTGGTCGGCCAGGGTCGGCGAGGTCACCGTGCCCGTCAACAGCCGGATGCCGGCTCCCTGCAGCGGACGCTGATTGTCCAGATTGTTCCCGATATCGGCCGCCAATTCTTCCCAGGTTCCGAGCCGCCCCACGTGTTTCACCACCTGCGAGCGGTCCGGATCGTACATCTGCAGCACCGACGCCTGGGCGAAAATATCGGCGGCTCCGAGGCTGCCCGGATGCCCCGGATTGCCTTCCACCTTGGTGGGCCGTCCCAAGTGGCTCTCGACGAGCAACCCGATCCCCACCCCACTCTGCGGCATGGCCGTGGCATAATATAGCGGCACTCCGGGCGTGAATTCTTCCGGCTGGCGCACGTAAGGAACGATCTTCTCGATCGGGAGCTTGGTGCAGGCCGTCAGGCCCGCCAGGGCGGCCGAGGCGCCCATGGACTTGAGAAGGTCGCGGCGGGTCAGGGCCGCGCGCGGCAGGCCGCGGGGAAACTCGTGGTGCAGGGCGCTGGCCACCTCGGGCGTCTCTGCCAGCTCGTCCAAACTGCGCCAGAAACGCCGGCTGGCCTCCCCTGCCTCCGCCGCGGCGCGAATCTGAACCAGGTCCAGTTTCCCCTCCCGGTGGTGACGATCGCTCATAGCTGCGTCGGGCCGTCCCTTAGCGGTGACACGTCTCGCAGCTGGTGAGGTAGGTCGGCGTCTTCACGTCGTAAGCCTTCACCAGCCGACGGCCCAGCTCCTCCTGATTGGCCGGCGGATCGTAAATGGGTTTGAAGACATCCTCGCGGCGCCGGATGTACCGCTCCGGATGCTTATGGCAGTTGATGCACCAGCGCATGTACAGCGTGTTCTCCTTCCACGTGATGGGCATCTCGCCCAGCTGACCGTGGCAGGTTGTGCAGCCGATCCCCTTGTGAATGTGAATGCTGTGATTGAAATAGACGAAATCCGGCAGGGCGTTGACCCGCGTCCAGGCGATCGACTGCCCGGTCAGGAAACTGGCCCGCACCGGCTCGAGCATGGCGGCATTCGTCCACAGTTGCGAGTGGCAGGTCATGCAGGTCTCGGTCGAGGGTAGGCCCGCGAAGGCCGATTTCTCGACCGAGGTGTGGCAATACCGGCAATCGATGCCGTCGTCCACGGTGTGGTGCTTGTGGCTGAAGGGGATCGGCTGCACCAGGGGCAGCTTCGCATCCGTGTACAGCGGAGACTGCTCCACCACCCAGCTGACATAAGCCAGCCCCCCCAGCAGTAGCAGGCCCCCGTAAATACTGACCCGCGCAATGGTGTTAAAACTGCGATGGAAGATTTGGGCCATCCAAGCAACCTAAAGCCCGGCGCGGCCAAACGCCGGCCCGCGCAGGTTTGATGATGCCGATGATGACAACCGGTACCGCGCGCTGCTACGACAATCGAAGGTCACAAGCCTGATCGAGGCCCGTGGATTGACCAGACCCGCTCGGGACGGGAAAGAGGAGACCCCGCAAAAAGCGCGTGCGCCTCGCGCCGCCTCGGACGGCCCACGCCCGGGGGTTCCGCCCTCCGGCGGCCTTCGGCTCTCACGCCTTGAATCTCCCGAGGTGCTCCTCGCCTTGACCCGCGAGTATATTCAGCCGTCCGCCGCCTTGTCAATACCCCCGGCAGTTCGCAACCGGAAATTTTCCCCCCGCCCTTCATTCCCCCAGCCGTTGCCAGTACCGCCCCACGGCTTCGATGCCGCGATAAAAATTCGGCAGATGAAATTTCTCGTTGGGCGCGTGCAGATGATCATCCGGCAGCCCAAAACCTATGAGCACCACCGGAATCTTCAGCTTCTCGTGCAACAGGCCGGCCACCGGAATGGATCCGCCCGAGCGCGTGTAAACGGTCTTCCGCTTGAAGACCTCTTCCAGAGCTTTGGCGGCGGCTTCGAGGTAACGATTCTCGGTCGAGACCACGGAAGCGGGGGCCGAACTCAGCACGCGCACCTTCGACGTCAAACCTCGCGGCGTCAGCTTCCGCACGCGGGCGGCGAACTGGCGGGCCACCTCCTTCGGGTCCATCTCCGGCACCAGCCGCATGCTGATCTTGGCCGTCGCCACGGCGGGAATGACCGTCTTCGCCCCTTCCCCCGTGAAACCGCCCCGAATCCCGTGGACTTCCAAGGTGGGGCGCGCCCAGGTCCGCTCGAGCACCGAATATCCCCGCTCGCCAACCAGCTCCTTCGATCCCACCTCCGTCCTCAGATACCTCTTCTCGTTAAACGGCAGGCGCTTCCAGGCCTCGATCTCCTTTCGGCTGGGCCGCCGGACGCGCCGGTAAAAGCCGGGGATGCGCACCTTGTGATCGCTGCCTTTCAGCCCGCTGATGATGTGCGCCAGGCCCTGGAGAGGATTCGGCGCCACCCCGCCGTAAACCCCCGAGTGGAGGTCGTGGGCGGCTCCGCGCACTTCCACTTCCGTATAGACGAGGCCGCGCAACCCCGTGGTCAGCGTGGGGAGCTCCGGCGCGAACATCTCCGTATCGCAGATCAACGCGGCGTCGCACCGCAGCCGCTCCGGACGCCTCCCGACGTACTGTTCAATGTGCTCGCCGCCCACCTCCTCTTCGCCTTCAATTAAAAATTTGACGTTAATCGGCAGCTTGCCCTCAGCCTGCAAAAAACCTTCGACGGCCTTCACCAGCAGATACGTCTGCCCCTTGTCATCCACCGCGCCCCGCGCGTAGATGTTGCCGTCGCGGACGGTGGGCTCGAACGGCGGCGACACCCACTCTTCCAGCGGATCGGGCGGCTGAACGTCGTAGTGCCCATACAGAAGCAAGGTCGGGCGGCCGGCAGCCTCGGCCCATTCGCCGTACACGAGCGGATTCTGGCCTTCCTGCCCCTCGATCAGCTCCACCCCGCGCAGGCCCATGCCGCGCAGTTCGTCCGCCAGAAACTGAGCGGCCCGCCGCACGTCGGCTTTGTGCTCGGGCAGCGCCGAGACGCTGGGGATGCGCAGCAGGGCCTTCAGCCCTTCGAGAAACTTCTCCTGATTGGCTCGGTAATAGTCAAAAGCGGTCATGCCCATCCCCATTTCCGCCCTGAATCCGCTCGCCCGCCCCCCCGGCAGAGGCCGGCGGGCCGTTGCGAAAGCCGGCAAACGAATGACTCTACACCCCGCCCCCGGCGCCGTCAATTCGTTCCTTCGGGTTGCGGCCGCACCGGGCCACTTGAGCGCGGCGAAGCCGGTGATCCCTGGCGGAATCAACCTTTGTCGGCTTCCGCCAGATGCAGAGCCGCCGCGCCGCCCACAAAGTTACGGTAGCGGACCCGCGTGAATCCCGCTTCGCGCAACAGCCGCGCCACCGCCTCTTGATCCGGGAAGTGAGTGACCGAGTCCGGCAGGTACTGGTACGGCCCCGCCACCCCGGAGATCGCCTGGCCGATGCGGGGCAAAAGCTTGCGGAAATAGAAGCGGAACAGAGGTCCCATCACCGACCACCGCATTCGCGAGAACTCAAGGATGGCCAGCGTGCCGCCCGGCTTGAGCACGCGCCGCATCTCCACCAGGCCACGCCAGTAATCGGCCAGATTGCGGAAGCCGAAGGCCACCGTCACCGCGTCCAGGGAGTCGTCGGCGAAGGGCAGGGCCAGGGTATCGGCTTCGAAGAAAAATACCTTCCCGCGCGAGTCCCGAACGCCGCCGCGCGCCCGCCGCCGAAGCTTGGCGCGCGCGCGGACCACCATCGGATGGCAAAAATCCGCCCCCACCACCCTGCCCTTGGAGACCCGCGCCAGCTCGAGCGCCAGGTCGCCCGTCCCGCAGCACAGGTCGGCGGCCAGCGAACCTTCGCGGCCGAGAAGCGGCGCGAGCGCCCGCGCCGTCGCCCGCCGCCACCAAAGATCGAAACCCGCCGAGAGAACGTGGTTGAGGAAATCATACCGTGGCGCCACCGCCGCAAACATGTCGCGCACGGCTTTTGACGTCCCCTCAATATCGCCCGGACGGCCGAGCGGGCTGCCGCGTTGTTCCATAAGCCAGTCCGCCGCCGGATGCCGGGTGGATCGACGGCGCCGTGAGATCGCGCCTCAGCGCGTTTGCAGTTCGCGGAACACCGCCGCCACCGCGGCGCGGTCCACATCCGGCACGATTCGCACCTTGCCAATCCGCTCGGGGATCACCCAGTGGACTTGGCCCCCCACCGCTTTCTTGTCCCGGGGCAGCAGGCGCAGGACCGCGCCCGGCTTCAGATGCCGAATGGGCGGAAGCGGCCCCACGCGCTCAACCAGCCTCGCCATGCGCTCGCCGTCACTCCGCCCGGAGTCGCCCGGGCCGCCGAGCCATCCCAGCCGCGACGCCAGCCGAGTCACCGCCAGCAATCCCCATCCGACCGCTTCGCCGTGCAGAAAGTAGCGGTAGCCGGTCGCCGCTTCCAAAGCGTGGCCGACCGTGTGGCCCAGGTTGAGCACCCGGCGGCCGCCCGCCTCGCGCTCATCGCGGCTGACGACGTCGATTTTGACCTTCACCGCCGCCGCGATCAGGCGCTCGAGGCTCGGCGCGCTGTCCGGCCGCAATCCGCCGATCCGCCGCTCCAGCTCGTCGAATAACGGCGGGCCCGCCAGAATCGCGTGCTTGACAACTTCGTACAGCCCCGAGCGGAAAACCCGCTCCTCAAGCGAGCTCAACACCACCGGATCCGCCAGCACCGCCCGCGGCGGGTAGAACGTACCCACCAGGTTCTTGGCCGCCCCCACGTTCACCGCCGTCTTGCCGCCCACGCTGCTATCCACTTGGGCCACGACCGTCGTGGGCACCTGGACGCAGTCGATGCCGCGCATAAACGTAGACGCGACGAAGCCTCCCAGGTCGCCCACCACCCCGCCCCCGAATAGAATCAACAAGGAGCGCCGGTCGGCTCCCCCCCGCAACAGCGCGGACGCCACTCGCTCCAGCTCGGCCAGCGATTTCGACCGCTCGCCGCCCGGCACGAACACCACCCGCAGGCCGTCCAGTCCGCTGTGATCGAGAAACCGCTCGCCCCACCGCTTCCACAGAACCCGCTCGGTGAGGACGAAGAGGGAGGAATAGCGGGCGAGCGGCAGCTCCCGAAGCGCCCTCCAGGCGCCGCAGCCGATCACCACCGGATAGTCGCGGTGTGCTGATTTGACTCTGAAACGCCGCATCCAAGCTTCCCGGCCAGCCGCGGCCGAGCGCGATTCTACGAATAGCATAGCCGCCGCGACCTCACAAGTCCGGCGGCGGCCGCCGCCAAGCCTAGCCGGCTTCTCCCGCCACGCCTTTTTCCCTCCCGGCCGCCTGCTGTTCGGCCCAAGCCCCGAGCTTGCGAAACGACAGGCCCTCGAAGACCAGCAGAACGAGGCTGAGCGCCAGGCACGGGACGAAGATGACGATCCAAACCAGAATCGCGGCGCTCGTCGCGCCCTCGGGCGGCACGCGGAAGATTTCCCGCAGCGCCACAATCACGCCCACCTGATAGCCGCCTCCCACCCCGGGAAGTTGCAGCACCAGGCCGAGCGCCGCGAAGAACATGACGAACCCGGTCGCCCACCAGGAGAGCTGGCCGGCGGCTCCGCCCAGGCTGCGGAAGGTCATCCAGAAGACGCTGGCATTGATCACCCACAAGACAAGGGTCGAGGCGAGGCTGGCCGCCAGGTCGCGCCAGTTTTCGATCACCTCCAGCCCTTCGGCGAAGGCGCGGGAAAGCCTCCCGACGGCGGCCCGCACCCGCGCGGGAAGAAAAGTCCATCGCTGCGCGCCGCGGGCAAGCACGGCCCGGGAATAGAACCGAAACCACGCCAAGGTCAGCACCGTCGCGGCCGTCAGGGCCAGCACCAGGAGCGCCCCTTCGTGCATCCGGCGCAGCGTCCGGGCGGCGTGCTGGCCTTGAAGATGGAGGGGCTGGAAGTAGAGCGCCAGGGCAAACAGCACCGCCAGCGCCACCGTATCGTAAATCCGCTCGAGAATCAGGATGGCCAGTTGCGACGCGAACGAGACCCGCTCGCGCTTGGCGATGTAAGCCGGGCGCACCAGTTCGCCCGGACGCCCGAACAGGTAAATGGCGCTGAACCCGAAGATCTGGCCCTTCAGCAGCGTCCACAGAGAGGCTCGCCGGATCGGGTCGAGGAAAAATCGCCAGCGGTAGGCGCGAATGACGTAGCTCAGGCCCGTTCCGGCCACCGCTCCGCCCAGCCAGGCCGGATGCGCGTGAACCAGCAGCGAGAGGAGGCGATGGGCGCTGAACTGGCGCCAGGTGGCGCTGCCGGCCAGATGATGGATCATCCAGATCAGCGCCAGGAGGACGAGTGCCGATCCGAGCCACCGGCGCCGGGATTTGGCCATTGCTGGCAACGCGGGTCCTCGCTGTCGCGGGCAGCCAGCGGCGCCGAAAGCGCTATCCAAAGTCCCCGGCCGCGACGCGCCACCTTCAAGTTATCAAGGGGCGGCGGAGCGGGCAAGGGAAAGAGGCGGCGCGAGCGCCAAGGCGGCCCCAGCCGCCCGTCTGCAGCCGAGCAGCGCCGGCTCGATGTTACAATAATGCCGCATGTCCCCCATGGCCCCCGATTCCCTCGTCCGCCCTTTCGAACCGGGCACCTGGGGCGGCCGGCAGGCCCGCTTGCGCGCCCTGATGGAGCGCCGCCGGCTGCCGTTCTTGCTGGTGACCAAGCCGGTCAATATTTTCTATCTGACCGGTTTTCGCGGCAGCGCCGGGGCCGCGCTCTTCGACGGCTCGAACGGCGTTCTGTGGGTGGATCCGCGTTACACCCTGCAGGCGCGAGGCGAGGCGCAGGGGGTCGAGGTGCTGGAAGCCCGCACCGCCATTCTTTCTTCCGTCGGCCGATGGCTGCGGCGGCACCGGGCCAAAGTGGCCGGCTATGACGACCTTCATGTGACCTGCGCCGAACGAGCCCGGCTTGAGAAAGCCAGCGGCCCGAGCGTCGCCTGGCGGCCCGCCGGCGGCTGGGTGGAAGAGTTGCGGGAGATTAAAGACGCGGGCGAGAAGGAGCGTCTTCGCCAGGCCGGCCGGCTTACGGCGCGAGTCTTTGAAGAGCTCCGCGGCGCCATCCGTCCGGGCGCCCGGGAGGCCGACTTGGCGACGGAGATCGAGTACCGCCTGCGCCGCCGCGGCGCGGAGGGAGTGGCCTTTGAGACCATTGTGGCCTCCGGCCCGCGCGGGGCGCTGCCCCACGCGCGGGCCTCCGCGAAACGGCTCGAAGCCGGCGAGTTGGTGATCATGGATCTTGGTGCTATACTCGGCGGCTACGCGGCGGATATGACCCGCACCGTCTGCCTGGGCCCGGCGCGAGGCCGCGCGCGGCAGCTTTATCAGGCGGTGCTCGAAGCCCAAGCGGAGGCCGTCGAAGCGGTGCGGGCGGGGATTCCAGCTGAAGCCGTGGACTCCGCCGCGCGGCTCAGCCTCCATCGCCGGGGGCTGGAGAAGGACTTCCGCCACAGTACGGGGCACGGAGTCGGGTTAGAGGTCCACGAGCGGCCGCGCTTGGCCCGGGGAGAAAGGAAGAGACTGCGGGCGGACTCGGCCGTGACCGTGGAGCCGGGAATCTATCGCGAGGGGTGGGGGGGTATTCGCATCGAAGATACGGTTCTGGTCGGTGCGGATGGAGCCGAAATCCTGACCCCGGCACGGAAAGAGGATTGGATCATCGATTAGATCCTTATCGGGAGGGCCATGGCCCAGAAAACTCCACGGGCCGGCGAAGCGAGCGCGGCCGCTTGGGATCTTCGGGAAATTCGGAAGCTGATCGATCTGCTGGTCGAGCGAGAGATCGGCGAGTTCGAGATGGAGAAGGACGGGCTGCGCATCCGCATCAAACGCGGGGAGGCGCCGTCCTTGGGCGTCTCGACGGCCCCGGCGGCGAGCTCGCCGGTCTTCGCCCCGCCGGCTCCTCCGGCGGGGCCGGCGGCCGCCGCGCCGTCTCGGGCTGGGGCGAGCGAGGGGGCGGAAGCGGTCGAGGGTTTGCACATTGTGAAATCTCCGATCGTCGGCACCTTTTATGCTTCGGCCGCTCCCAACGCGCCTCCGTTTGTTAAGCTCGGAGACGTGGTGCAGGTAGGCCAGGTGCTGTGCATCATCGAGGCCATGAAGCTGATGAACGAGATCGAATCGGACGTGGCCGGCGAGGTCGTGCGGATTTACGTGGAAAACGGGCAGCCGGTGGAATACGGTCAATCGTTGTTCGCCATCAAGCCATCGCACAAAAAACCGTGACTTGGGCGCCGGAGTCTGGGAGGAGGCGGTCCCGCCCGGGCGGCGCGCCCCCCGGGCATGAACGCGTCTGGCTGGTTCAACCGGATGTTCAAGAAAATCCTGATTGCCAATCGGGGCGAGATTGCGTTGCGGATCATCTGCGCCTGCAAGGAACTGGGCATCCGCACCGTCGCTGTGTATTCGGAAGCGGACCGCTATTCGCTCCACGTCCGCTTCGCCGACGAAGCCGTCTGCATCGGACCGCCGCGCAGCGCCGACAGTTACCTGAACGTGGCCAGCATCATCTCGGCGGCGGAAATCACCAACGCCGAGGCCATCCATCCCGGTTACGGATTTTTGTCGGAAAACGCGAAATTTGCCGAGGTGTGCGAAACCTCGAAGCTCGCCTTCATCGGCCCGCGGCCGGAAATCATCCGGCTGATGGGTGACAAAGACAAGGCGCGGCGGACGATGGCCGAGCTGGGCCTGCCGGTCCTGCCCGGTTCGGGGATTCTGGCCTCGGAGGCCGAGGCTCAGGAGGCGGCGGAGAAGATCGGCTATCCGGTGATGGTGAAGGCGGCGGCGGGAGGCGGGGGCCGGGGGATGCGGATTGTGTTTTCCGCCGAGGAGTTGCCGCGGGCCGTCGAGACGGCGCAGAACGAGGCCAAGGCGGCGTTTGGCACGCCCGACGTTTATCTGGAGAAGTACATCGCGTCGCCGCGTCACATTGAGTTTCAGGTGCTCGGAGACCAGCACGGGCGGGTGGTGCATCTGGGGGAGCGGGAGTGTACGATCCAGCGCCGCCACCAGAAGCTGGTCGAAGAGTCTCCCTCCACGCAGGTGGATGAAGAATTGCGGCGCGAGATGGGCCGGCGGGTGATCGCGGCGCTCGAGAAGGTGGGATACAGCAACGCCGGCACGGTGGAGTTTATCATGGACGAGCGCCGCCGCCTCTATTTCCTCGAGATGAACACCCGCATCCAGGTGGAGCACGCGGTTACGGAAATGGTGACCGGGCTGGATCTGGTGAAGCGGCAGATTCAGATCGCGGCGGGCGAGCCGCTCGACGTCGAGGGCGAGACGGTGGAGTTGCGCGGCCACGCCATCGAGTGCCGCATCTGCGCGGAGGACGCGGAGACCTTTGCCCCCTGCGCCGGCAAGGTGACCAGCTTCAACCCCCCGGGCGGCACCGGCGTCCGGCTGGATTCGGCGGCCTACACGGAGTCGGTCATTCCGCCCTACTACGACTCCCTGATTGCCAAGCTGGTCGTTCACGGAGCCGACCGCTCCGAGGCCATCAACCGCATGGCGCGGGCCCTCGAAATGTTCATTATCGAAGGCATCTCCACCTCCATTCCGGTGCACCAGAAGATCATGGCCGATCCGGACTTCCGCGCCGGCAACTTCGACACCCACTTCCTGGAGCGATACTCCCGCGACGGGCACGCCAGGAAAGGCTAACGGCCGAGGGCGCGAGCGGCCGCGGCGGGGGAGCCCGAGACCGGGAAGCCAGGGCGCGGTCGGTTCACAATTCCTCCCCGGGACGAATTCGCATGTTTCCCCGCCTCTATGCCATAATTGACGCCGCCCAGGCGGCCGGACGCGACGGCGCCAGGATCGCCGAAGCGCTGCTCGGAGCGGGCGTGACGTTGATTCAATACCGCGATAAGACCGCCTCCTCTCGCCAGCTCTACGATCGCGCCCGGCAGCTTCGCCGCGCCCTGCCCGCCGGCCGTGCCCGCTTGATCATCAACGATCGCGCCGATGTGGCGCTGGCCGCCGGCGCCGACGGCGTGCACGTGGGCCAGCAGGACCTGCCGGTGGAGTTGGCGCGCCGCGTCATCGGAGCCGGCCAGTGGGTCGGTTGCTCAACTCACAACCTGGGGCAAGTCCGCGCCGCCGACGCCTCCTCGTGCGACTACATTGCCTTCGGCCCCATCTTCCCGACCGCCAGCAAGCACCGTCCCGACCCCGCCGTCGGCATCGACGGTCTGCGGGAGGCGCGGCAGGCCACCGGCAAGCCGCTCGTCGCCATCGGCGGAATCACGCTGGAGAATTGCCGCCCCGTCATCGAGGCCGGGGCCAACGCCGTGGCCGTCATCAGCCACCTGCTCGAAGCTTCCGACATCGGCCAGCGAGCGCGGGAATTTCTGCGGCGGCTCGGCGAGGGGGAACAAACCCCGGAATCACGAGCAACGACGGAAGGACCACTCTAGGGTGGCTACGCCCGCCTCAACCAACACGGCCGCTTCGGGGCGCTCGGCGGACCTGATCAAAGGCCTTACGCTGCTCGATTCCACCACCCTCGTGATGGGATCGATGATCGGATCGGGCATTTTCATTGTGGCCGCCGAGGTTGCCCGCGAAGTCCGCTCCCCGGGCTTGTTCCTGCTTTCCTGGGTTCTGAGCGGGCTGATGACGGTGATCGCGGCCGTGAGTTACGGCGAGCTGGCGGCCATGATGCCGCGCGCGGGCGGCCAGTACGTTTACTTGCGCGAGGCGTTTGGGCCGCTGTTCGGTTTTCTCTACGGGTGGACGTTATTCCTGGTGATCCAGACGGGAACCATCGCCGCCGTGGCCGTGGCGTTCGGTAAGTTTTTGGGCGTTTTCATTCCCGGGGTGTCGGCGGGCAACAGCCTGCTCGAGCTCGGACAGGTTCCGGTATTCGGCCATCGGGTAACCCTGGCCATCTCTTCGCAGCAGTTGGTCGCCATCCTGGTGCTCCTCGGCCTGGCGGCGGTCAATATTTTCGGTTTGCGGACGGGCGCGCGCGTGCAGAACATCTTTACCGCGCTGAAGGTCGCGGCCCTGGTAGGCATGGTGGCGGCGGGCCTGGGGTGGAGCGCCGGCCATCCGGCCGCACCTCAGCCCGGCGGCTTATGGTCGGGCGTGCGCTGGAACTTGGCGACCCTGACGGTACTGGCCGTGGCCCTGGTCGGACCGCTGTTTTCCTCCGACGCCTGGAACAACGTCACCTTTACGGGCGCGGAAGTCATCCATCCCAAGCGTAACCTGCCCCTGGCCCTGGCCACGGGAACCATCGTCGTCTGTACCCTCTATTTTTTGTGCAACCTGGTCTACCTGAAAGTCCTGCCATTGGCCGGCTCGCCGAACGGGGCCGGGGTGATGGAGCGGGGAATCCAATACGCGGCTGAAGACCGCGTGGCCACGGCGGCCATGCAAGTGATTCTGGGGCCGAAAGGCGCCTTGCTGATGGCTGCCGCCATTGTCATTTCGACCTTTGGCTGCATTAACGGCCTCACCCTGGCGGGTGCCCGCGTCTACTACGCCATGGCCAAGGACGGCCTGTTTTTCCCTTCCGTCGCTCAAGTGCATCCCCGATACCGCACGCCCGCCGTCTCGTTGATGGTTCAGGCGGTGTGGGGGTGCCTGCTGACGCTGTCGGGAACTTACAACGAGTTGCTGGACTACGTCATCTTTGCCGTGGTCTTCTTTTACATTTTGACCATCGCCGGGCTTTTTCGCTTGCGCTGGCGGCGCCCCGACACCCCCCGCCCTTACCGCGCCTGGGGGTATCCGGTGTTGCCGGCCTTGTACATTCTGCTGGCTTCCTTCGTCGAGTGGGCCTTGCTGATCCATAAAACCGGACGCAGCCTGGCCGGACTGTGCATCGTGGCGCTAGGCGTTCCGGTGTACTATGTGTGGCGGCGCCGCGCCGGGCGGAGGATTGCTCCAGCTTGAGGAAGGGTTTGAATCGGCCCCGCCGAGGCTGAGTCGCCCCCGGGCTTGGACCCCAAATCCGGAACCCATCCGAGGAGGCACAATGGCGAATTTGCTGGCAACCAAGCCGATCGATGAAATCTTGGCGGAAGCCGAAGAGCGCGAGGGCGTGACGCTCAAGCGCGCTCTCGGTCCGATCAATTTGATCACCCTCGGCATCGGGGCCATCATCGGCACCGGCATCTTCGTTTTGACCGGCCAGGCAGCGGCTACCAATGCCGGACCGGCCATCGTGATCTCCTTCATTCTGGCCGGAATCGCCTGCACGTTCGCCGGCCTCTGCTATACCGAGTTCGCTTCGCTGATCCCGATCGCCGGCTCGGCCTACACGTACGGATACGCGACGCTCGGCGAGATTTTCGCCTGGATCATCGGCTGGGACCTCGTGCTCGAATACCTGTTCGGAGCCGCCACGGTCGCTTCCGGCTGGAGCGGCTATTTCGTCAGCCTGCTGCGGGATTTTGGCGTGCAGATTCCCCCCCAATGGACGGCAACCCCGGGTACCGAGATGGTGTTTTATGCCGGACGCTGGTCACCCCTCGCCACGATCCGGCCGGCCTTGGAAGCCGCCGGCCTCAACCCCAATACCCTGCCTCACGTCACCGCGCATTTCAATCTGGTCGCGTTTCTGGCCATTGCCGTGGTCACGCTGGTACTGGTGATCGGCGTCCGCGAGTCCGCCAACATTAACTCCGCCATGGTGGCCATTAAACTAGGTGTGGTGTTCGTCTTCATCGGTTTGGCCACAGTGTACGTCATTCAGCATCCGGCCGTCGCGGCCCGACACTGGCATCCGTTTCTGCCCCCCAATGCGGGCCATTTCGGCGAATTCGGATGGTCAGGGGTCGCGCGCGGCGCGGCCGTGATCTTCTTTGCCTACATCGGTTTTGACGCCGTTTCCACCTCGGCCCAGGAAGCCAAAAATCCCCAAAAGGACATGCCCATCGGCATCATCGGCTCGCTCATCATCTGCACCATTCTGTACATCGTGGTGGCCGGACTGCTGACCGCCATTGTGCCCTACCGCACCCTCAACGTCGCCGATCCGGTGGCCGTCGGCGTGGACGCCATCGGCGTCCATTGGGGCAGCGTTCTGGTCGATGCCGGCGTAGTAGCCGGGTTGGCCAGCGTTATGCTCGTCATGCTGTTCGGCCAATCGCGCGTGCTCTATTCCATGTCGCGAGACCGCTTGCTGCCGGAATGGGTGAGCGCCATCCATCCGCGCTTTCGTACCCCTTGGATCACCTCGATCCTGGTGGGGATCTTGGCCGCCATCTTTTCCTCGGTCCTGACCATCAAAGACCTCTCCGAGCTGGTGAATATCGGAACCTTGCTGGCGTTTGTCATTGTGTGTCTCGGGGTTTGGGTTCTGCGCGTTCGCCGTCCCGACCTGGAGCGGCCGTTCAAGACCCCCGGGGTGCCCGTGGTTCCGATTCTTGGAGCGGCCATCTCCTTGGGAATGATGGCCAGTCTTCCCTTGACCACCTGGATCCGCTTGCTGCTCTGGCTCGTCATTGGCCTGGGAGTGTATTTCAGTTACGGAAGGCATCACAGCCGCGTGCAGAAGGTGCTTCGGGCCGCGGAAGCCGCCGTCCAGGCCAAGCGGTAAGACTCGCTGCCGCCAGACCCCGGGCGGGAGGGGCGGGACGCGGTCCGCCGCCTGTGAATCCGGCCGGCGGCCGTCCGAGGGTTTTTTTTACTGGCAGGAGCTTGGCGGCGTTCGGGCGGCCGTCGGACTTGATCAGCAGCCTGACGGATCTATAGTAATCTGTAGCGTGCTCTTCCATCGCCTCCTGCAGGAATATCGAACCCACCGCGTGGCGCGCTTCACAGCCTGGCTTCTGGCTTACGGGCTGGCCTTGTGGCTGATGGACCGGTTGACGCACGCCACGCCCCCGCCGCTGTGGACGTTGTTTTGGGCCGCCGCGGTTCCGAGCGCCGCCTACTACTTTTATCGTAGTTTAGAATTCACCCGCCAACGGCTGCTCTGGCGGCTCCGCTGGCGGCTGATGGTCACCTACCTGTTCATTGCCGTCATCCCCATCGGGCTGATTGCTCTGCTGATTTTATTCGGGGGCGTGATCCTGGGGGGGCAGTTCGCTTCTTTCCTGGTGACCTCGAACCTCCGCAGCCGTGCCGCGGAACTGCAAGGCCTGTCGCGGGTAATCGCCCACGAAGGTGACTTTTTCGCCGCCACCAGCCGCGAAGCGCTGTTGGAACAGCTGCAACGCTCAGTCACCGACAACCTGTCGCCGCACCTGGCCAGCTATCCGGCGCTCGAGGTCACGCTGTGGCTGGCCGGAGCCGCGCGGGCGTTCCGCGTGGACGGGCAGGGCGGATCGAATCCCGTTCGCATCCCTCCCTGGCTGGGCGGGCGGGAAGGATTCGCCGGCGTCGTCGTCGATCGGGGACGCTTGGTGTTGCGGGGCTTTGACCGCAGCGGAACGCATCTGGGACCCCTGACGGTAATCCTGTCCGAGCCGTTCACGCCGGAACTATTGGACGAAATCGCCGCCGGCATCGGCCCCGTGGCCCTGATTGCACCCGAAAACAACCCCCTCCAGTCCGGCTCCCCGGACGAGACGTCGCGTCTGGGGTTGCGGGGCGCCGTGCGGCTGCGCTCCGCTTCCGTGGCGGTGCCTCCGCCGGCCAACCTGTTCGACGCCACGATCAGCAACCTGGCCTCGCTCGAGCCGGTGGAATGGGACGGCCCGACCGAGCGGCGGGACACCGGGGCGGGCTTGTTTCTGGTGACATCGCGGATTTCCGCCTTGAACCGGGAAATCCTATCCACTTTAGGGCCGCTTTCGGGCTTTTACTGGACGGCTCTGGCGGTGGTGGGCGTCGTGTTTCTGCTCCTCGAAATCGTTTCCCTCATCATCGGAGTGAAGCTGACGCGCTCGATGACGACGACGGTGGACAAGCTCTACACGGCCACCGAACACGTCAAGCGCGGAGACTTTTCCTACCGCATCCGGCTTCCCGCCCGCGATCAGTTAAGCGCCCTCGGTGAGGCGTTTGACAGCATGACCGCTTCCGTCGAACGCCTGCTGCGCGAGTCCCTGGAGAAGACGCGCCTGGAAGGCGAGCTGGAAATCGCCCGCGAAGTTCAAAGCCAGCTTTTCCCGCAAGCGGTGCCGCTCGTCCCCGGCTTGCAGCTTTACGGGGCCTGCAGGCCGGCGCGGGTGGTCAGCGGGGACTATTACGACTTCCTGCGCCTGGACGAGGACCGGGTGGGCTTGGTGCTGGGCGATATCAGCGGTAAAGGCATATCCGCCGCGCTGCTGATGGCGACGTTGCAATCCGCTCTCCACGCCCAGTTTTACGACGGTGATTGCCCTCACGGCCCCTCGGAGAGCGGCCTGGCACGCACCGCCGAGGTCGTGGCCCGCCTCAACCGGCAGCTCTTCGCCAGCAGCCCGACCGAGAAGTACGTGACTCTGTTCTATGCCGTCTATGAGGCGGCGTCCCGGCGGTTGACTTACACCAATGCCGGACATCCACCGCCCATCCTGTTCCGAGGCGGCCGCCTGGAGCGCCTTGAAACCGGCGGCACGGTCGTCGGACTTTTTCCCTCCATCCGCTATGAACAAGCGGAAGTCCGGCTCGAGCCGGAAGACGTGCTCCTGGCCTTCACGGACGGCATCACAGAGCCGGAAAACAGTTACGGCGAAGAGTTCGGAGACGAGCGGTTGCTCGCCGCCGTCGAGAGCGTCGCGGGCGCTTCTGCCGAGATCATCGCCGAAGAAATCTATCGCCGCGTCAATGATTGGACGGGCGGGCCGGAATTGCAGGATGATATGACGCTGCTCGTGGCCCGGGTGGTGCGGAGGGACGACGGGCACCCCGCCCCGGTCGAAATCCCGGGGTCTCCCCGTGCAGCGGGTTAGAGTCGCCCGCGGCACCAGCGGCCGACCGGCGGCGGTTCGGGCGTGTTACCACACGGTGGGGAGGCGGTCTTGTCGCTTCGAAATCGCGTCGCCTTAGTGACCGGTGCCTCGCGGGGCATCGGCAAGGAAATTGCCCTGGCTTTGGCGCGCGCCGGCGCGCGCGTGGCGGTCGCCTATCGCACGGACCGGATGGGAGCGCAAAAGGTAGTGAGCGCCATTCAGGCGTGCGGCGCGGCCGGCGCGGCCATGCCGACCGACGTCACCGACGAGGCGCAGGTCCGGGATTTGATCGCGAGCGTCGTCCGCGAGTTCGGGCGCCTGGACATTCTCGTCAACAACGTGGGGGAGTTCGAATGGAAGTCGGTTTATGACTCGACCTTCGAGGAATGGCACGCCCTGGTCGCCTCGAATCTCTTCAGCGTGTTCCATACTTCGAAACACGCCTTGCCGGCCATGCGGGGGCAGCGCTGGGGCCGGATCGTCAACCTCGGGTCGGTCGGGGCTGAGCGGGCCTTTGGACAAGCGAAAATCTCCGCCTATTCGGCCGCCAAGTCCGGCGTGGTGGCGTTCAGCCGCTCGCTCGCCCTCGAGGAAGCCCGCTACGGGATCACCGTCAATGTTGTGAATCCGGCCGTTATGGACGACCGCGAGCTCACGCGGGAAGAGGCCTTGCGCCTGTCGGACGCGCGGTTCCCGGTGGGGCGCCCGGCAACTCCCGAGGACGTGGCCGACGCGGTGCTGTTCTTCGCCTCCGAGGAGGCGTCGTTCGTGACCGGTCAAGTGCTCAATGTGAGCGGCGGGTGGATGCTCTAGGGAGGGCGGGCCGCTTTCCGCCGCCGGGCCGGCGCCGAGCAGGGTAAACTGATGTCATGAAAATCCTCACCGCCCGCCAAATGCAGGCCATTGACCGGCTCACGACAGAGAAGTACGGCGTCCCGAGCCTGACCCTGATGGAAAATGCCGGGCGCGGCGTCGTCGAGTTCTTGACGGAACGATTCGGCCCCCTCGCCTCCCACCACATCGCCATCCTGTGCGGGCGCGGCAATAACGGCGGAGACGGTTTGGTGGTGGCGCGCTGGCTGCGCCAGCAAGGCTGCCAGCCGCGCGTGATTCTGTTTGCCGATCCCAAAACCCTCCGGGGCGACGCCGCCGTCAACCTGGAGCGGCTGTCAGCGACCGGCGCGCCGGAGGTGGCGGACACCCCCGAGGCCTGGCGACAGCTGCGGCCGGCGCTGCGCGGAACCACGCTGGGGGTCGATGCGCTGCTCGGCACCGGACTCGCGCGGCCGCTCGAGGGATTTCTGCTGGAGGTGGTTCGCGACCTCAACCACGACCTGGCGGGCGCGAAGGTGGTGGCGGTCGATTTGCCCTCCGGCCTTTCGGCGGACACCGGGGAGGTGATCGGCGAGCACGTGCGCGTGGACGCCACCGTGACCTTCACGGCTCCTAAAATTCCCCACGTTTTTCCGCCCGCCTGCCATCGCGTGGGCGAGTGGGTGGTCAAGCCGATTGGCACGCCTCCGGAGCTCGTCGAACAAGATGCCTCCCTCTTTCTCAGTTTGACGACCCGGCAGGAGGTCTCCTGGACGGCGGCCCCGCGCCACCCCGAGGCTCACAAGGGAGCGTTCGGCCACGTCCTGCTGCTGGCGGGCTCGGTCGGCAAGACGGGCGCGGCCGCTCTGGCCGCCCAAGCGGCCCTCCGCGCCGGCGCCGGTTTGGTGACCGTCGCCACCCCGAGGAGCGCCCTGCCCGTCATCGCCGCGCTCGGGATGGAATACATGACGGCTCCGCTGCCGGAGACGGAGGCGGGAACGGCCTCGGTGAGGGCGCTCGAGAGCGGCGAGCTGGAACGGCTGATCCCCGGCAAATCCGTGCTCGCTCTCGGACCCGGACTCGGAACCGTGGCCGAGACCGCTGAACTGGCGCGATCGGTGGTGAGCCGCTACAATATCCCGATGGTGATTGACGCCGACGCTTTGAACGCCTTGGCCGGCTGCGCCGATCCCCTCCGGGCCGACGGACGCGTTCGGGTGCTCACTCCCCATCCGGGGGAAATGGCCCGCTTAACCGGATTGAAGACGGCGGAGGTTCAGGCGCGGCGCGTGGAGATCGCCCGCGAGTTCGCCACCCGGCACGGGGTCTGCCTGGTTCTCAAGGGTTTTCGGACGCTGGTCGCCTCGCCGGACGGCGCGGTGCGCGTCAACCCCACCGGTAACCCGGGGATGGCGACGGGAGGAACCGGCGACGTGCTGACGGGCTTGGTGGCGGGCTTGCTCGCCCAACACCTTGACCGCCCGGTGGGCGAGGTGGTGGCCGCCGCCGTGTATCTCCACGGCCTGGCCGGGGATTGGGCAGCCGAGGAACGCGGCGAGACCGCGATGATCGCCGGGGACTTGCTCGAGGCCATCCCCCGCGCCTTTCGCGCCTGCCGGCCCGCTCAGTGACGGCGCGCCCAGAAAGACCGGAGGGGCCGGCGGGAAGCGCAGTCCCGAGATTGGGCACACGGTGACCGAGACGCTGATCGAGACCGAGACGGGCTCTGCGGAGGAAACGGTGGCGCTCGGCCGAACCTTGGCCGGACAGTTCCATCCGCCATGCCTGGTGCTGCTCGAAGGGGAGCTGGGCAGCGGCAAGACCACGCTGGCCAAAGGCATTGTGGCCGGCCTCGGAGCCGCCCGGGAAGAGGACGTGACCAGCCCTTCGTTCACCCTGGTCCACGAATACGCGGGCCGGGAAAAGGTGTACCACCTGGACCTCTATCGGATCGAAGGAGCGCGGGATATCGCCACGCTCGGCCTGGACGACCTGCTCGAGGATCAGGCCACGGTCATCATCGAGTGGGCGGATCGACTCGGCCGCCGCCTGCCCGGGCCTCACGTCCGAATTCGCCTTGAGCACCGCGATGGCGACCGGCGACGCATTACCGTCGAGCGCGACAGGGGCTAACCGCTCCGGGCCGGCACGATCCGCCTGATGCGGCCGTCGCCCGCCGGCGAGCACGACCAGTTCCTTTTTCTGGAGGAGACACAACGAATGACGGAAATGGGCGCGCCCACGCGCTGGGCGCTGATTGTGGGATCATCCAGCGGTTTTGGCGAGGCGGCCAGCGTGGAATTGGCGCGCGCCGGCCTGAACATCTTAGGGGTGCACTTTGACCGCCGTTCGGCCCTGCCCCGCGTGAACGAGATCGTGGAGAAGATTCAACAGCTGGGCCGCCACGCGCGCTTCTTTAATATCAATGCCGCCGACGCCGAGAAGCGCGCCAAGATGCTCGACGAAACCGAGGACTACTGGAGGAGCCTCGGCGGCCAGCATGTGGTGAAGGTCTTTCTGCACTCGATCGCTTTCGGGTCGCTGCAGCCGTACATTTCCGAAGACCCCGCGAACCAGGTCACCCAGGCGCAGATGGAAATGACGCTCGACGTGATGGGCAGCAACCTGGTCTATTGGGTGCAAGAGCTGATGCGGCGCAAGATGCTCGGGCGCGGCAGTCGCATCTTTGCCATGACGAGCGCGGGCGGGCACAGCGTGATTCCGAATTACGGTCCGGTGTCGGCGGCCAAAGCGGTGCTGGAGTCTCACATCCGCCAGTTGGCGTTTGAATTGATGCCCTACGGCATCACGGCCAACGCCATCCAAGCCGGGGTCACCCTGACGCCCGGATCGAGCAAGATTCCCGGCATCGAGAAGCTCGCCGAGTTCGCCCGGCTGCGCAACCCCGGCGGACGGCTCACGACTCCGCAGGATGTGGCGGAGGCCCTCGCCGCGCTCATGGACGACCGCACCCACTGGATGACCGGCAACGTGATCCGCGTCGACGGCGGAGAGGACATCGTGACGTAGAGGCGAAACGCCGGCAACGCGGACTCACCCGCCCGCCCGGGTCTCCCGACGGTGGGCCGGCACCGTTCCCGAGGAGGAGCGACATGAGCGAGCCAACCGACACTCCGGGCGGAGCCGCCCAGCGCAAGCCCTGTATCGCCTGCCGGGAAATGATCGCCGCCGACGCCGTCCTTTGCCCTTTCTGCCGGAGCCCGCAGTCCTTGCCAGCGCGCCCGCGCCTCCGCCCGGTCGTCAAATGGGTGGGTGGGATCACGGCCGTGGTCTCGCTCGCTTTGGGGCTCAGCCAGGTGCAGCAGCTGGTCCGCAATTGGCATCAAAGGCGCGCGGAGGTTACACGGCTGATGGGAGCCGGCGACATTGAGATGGCGCGCCAGGACTATCCCGCCGCCTTCGACAGTTATGGCGGCGCTTTGAAGATCGACCCCGCCAACCGCTTGGCCCAGGAAAAAGACGAGCAGGCCGCCATGCTTTGGCTGGAAAACGCCGCCGTTCAGGGTGAAGAGACCTTTACCGGGCTCGTGAACCGAATTTTGCCGGTGCTCGATAAGGGGCTCGAAACGGCCCGCGGGCCACGGGCCGCCGACTTGCTCGCCCACGAGGGTTGGGCCAACTTTCTGAGATGGCGGGAGGCACGGGGCGATCCGGCGGTCGTCAGCGAACTGCTGCGCCGCGCCCTCCAGATTGACCCCGCCAACGTCTACGCCCACGCCATGTCCGGTTTCTGGGCCTTGTGGCAGAACGGGAGCCTCGATGAGGCCCGCCAGGACTTCCAGGCCGCCCTGGCCACCCGGCGGGCGCGAGCTTACGTTCGCCGGCTCGAGCTGCACGCCCTTTTCAACCACGACAGCGACGAGGCGGCGCGAGAATTATTCCGAGTGGCCAATGAGATGCGCCAGAGCAGCGAGAACATCGATCCGGGTGACCGGCACCGCTTGGCCGATCTTTTCTGGTCCGCGCACCATGAGCGATCGCGCCTGGCCGGCCTGCTGTCGGCGCTCGGCCCCGAGGACCGGCTGGCGACGTTTCTGTGGGTCGACGCGGAGGGGGATCTGGATACCACCACCCGCGATTTCGTGGTGGCCACGATCCGGGAGCTCTCGGGCGACCGCCGCGGGGCGCTGCAGGCTTACCGGTCGCTGCGGCCGCAACTGGTACGTTCCGGCAGCTCTCTGCTCCCCCAGGTCGACGCCGCGATCGCGCGGCTGAACCGCTGAGGGCGCGGACGATCCCCGCCCGCAGCCGCCTAACTCTCCTCTTCTTCCTTGGCCGGTCCGGCCGCCTTGGCGGCGGCCACAATCTTCTCCGCGATCGGCTGGGGCACGATGTCGTAATGGGAGTATTCCATCGTGTAGGTGCCGCGGCCCTGGGTCATCGAAGTGAGGTCGGAAGCATAGGTGAGCATTTCGGCCAGCGGCACCTGCGCCTTGATGATCGTGGAACCACTTTTCGGCTCCATGCCTTGCACCCGCCCCCGGCGACCGTTAAGATTCCCCATAATGTCGCCGGCATACTGCTCGGGTACGGTGATCTCAACGTTCATGATCGGCTCGAGCAGGCAGGGTTTCGCCTGTTCCATCGCCTTTTTGAAGGCCTTGGAGCCCGCCAGCTTGAAGGCAATTTCCGAGGAGTCCACTTCATGGTAGGAGCCGTCGAAGAGAATGACGCGGAAATCCACCACCGGGTAGCCGGCCAAAAATCCCTTCTCGGCCGCCTCCACAATGCCTTTCTCGACCGCGGGAATGAAGTTCTTGGGAATGGCCCCGCCGAAAATATCGTTGACGAATTCGAACCCCGCGCCGCGCGGCAACGGCTCCATCCGAATCCAGCAGTCGCCGTACTGCCCGTGTCCTCCCGTCTGCTTCTTGTGCTTCCCCTGCGCCTCCGCCTTGGCGCGGATGGTTTCGCGGTACGGCACCTTCGGGGCCTTCAGCGCCACCTCGATATTGAACCGGCGCTTCAGCTTCGAGACCGCCACTTCCACGTGTTGCTGGCCGGAGCCGGAAATCAAGAACTCTTTCGTCTGCGGATCGCGCGAGAAGCGCAGCAGCCGGTCTTCCTCGAGCATCCGGTGGATAGCGGTCGAAAGCTTGTCTTCGTCGCCGCGCGATTTCGGCTCGATGGCGAACGAGATGGCCGGTTCGGGCAGCTTGACTTGCGGGTACACGATCGGCGCCGACTTGTCTCCCAAGGTGTCGCCGGTGAGCGCCTCCTTGAGCTTGGCGACGGCCCCGAGGTCGCCGGCGTGAAGCTCCGCCACCGGAGTTTGAGCCTTACCTTGGACCACGCCGATGTGGGAAAATTTCTCCGTGCTGCCGCGCCTGAAATTGGTGAGGGTCATCTCGTTTTTCAAGATCCCCGACATGACCTTGAAATAGCTCACGCGGCCGGCAAAGGGATCGGCCACGGTCTTGAAGATGTACACCGAAACCGGCTCGCGGTCCGCCACCGCGCGCTTGACCGGCGAGCCGCCCTCGCGGTCGAAGCCTTCTACCCAGCCGCGATCGAGCGGAGACGGAAGGTAGTCGACGATGAAGTCCAGCAGGGTCTGGGAGCCGATGTTGGGCAGCCCGGCGCTGGCGATGACCGGGAACAGGCGCCGGTCCGCGACCGCCTGGCGCAGTCCCGGCACCAGGTCTTCCATCGGGATCGTACCCTTGTCGAAGAACTCTTCCATCAGCTTGTCGTTGCCTTCAGCCACCATCTCCACCAGCGCTTCGTGGGCGCGGGTAGCGGCGTCGAGGGCTTCGGCCGGAATCTCGGAGTCCTGGGCCTTGCCGGAGCCATTGGCCTCGTAAAGGAACGCCCGCATCCGCACGAGGTCGATGACGCCGCGAAAGCTCTTCTCCTCGCCCAGCGGCAACTGGGCCGGGATCACCTGCCGCCC
Source organism: Acidobacteriota bacterium (assembly GCA_902812365.1). Lineage (GTDB taxonomy): Bacteria > Acidobacteriota > Terriglobia > UBA7540 > UBA7540 > CADDZC01. Next base: position 52,903 of record CADDZC010000013.1, read on the forward strand.
GAAGGCGCCGCGCAAAGCCTGCACGGCGCGCTCAAAGCTGGCGCGGTCGCGGTCGATTTGGTTCACCACCAGGACGCGGGGCAATCCGTACTTCTCCGCGAACCCCCAGGTCTTCTCCGTCTGCACCTCGACCCCCGCCACGGCGTGCACCACCACCAGCGCGGCGTCGGCCGCCACCAACGCCCCCTCCGTCTCGTGCAGAAAAATGTTGTATCCCGGCGTGTCGAGGAAGTTGATCTTGGCTTTGTTCCATTCAGCGTAAGCCAGGGCCGCGCTGATCGAAACCTTGCGATGAATCTCCTCCTCGTCGTAGTCGGTGACCGAGGTGCCGTCGTCAACCTTGCCGAGGCGATTCACCATGCCAGCCGTATACAGCAGCGCCGAAACGAGCTGCGTCTTGCCTGTTCCGCCATGCCCGATCAGCGCCACATTGCGGATGTTCCGACCTTCGTAAATCCTCACCGAAAGCGCCTCCCGCGCCAGCGCTGGGCCCAGCCGATCCGGCCGGGCGCAAAGCAGCCCCGCATCCTAACACACTCGCCGAGCAATGTCAGCGGTTAGACGTTGCGCCGCGCCGCTCCGACGGGATGGCCGCCGCTCACAGACCGGCGAGAAGGGCGGCCAGCAGCGCCGCCCGCCGGGGTAGCTCGCGGATGACGATGTGTTCGTCGCGGGCGTGGGCCCCGTCGCCGACCCCGCCGAGGCCGTCCAGAGTCGGAATGCCGAGGGCCGCCGCCAAATTGCCGTCCGAGCCGCCGCCGGTCGAAGCCTCCTCGAGCTCCATGCCGAGAGGGCGGGCCAGCTCTTTGGCGCGCGCGAACAGTCCGGCCGCCCGCCGGTGCTCGAGGGGAGGGCGGTGGATTCCACCGTCGATTTCCAAGCGCGCTTCGGGGTGGATCGGTTGCAGGCCTCGCATCCTGCGCTCGATCCAAACCTGGTCGGCGGGCCGCGAGATGCGGACGTCGATGCGGGCGCTGGCCCGCTCCGCCACGACGTTCGATCGCGTCCCGCCTTCCACCACGCCCACGTTCAGCGTCAGGCCCCGATCCGGCCGGGCCCAGCTTTCGATGCGGAGAATCTGGCGCGCGAGCTCGGAGATGGCGCTCACGCCCGCGGCGGGATTGATGCCGGCGTGCGCCGCCCGGCCGTGGACGGTCAGACGAAATTCTCCCACGCCTTTGCGCGAGGTCTTCAGGGCTCCGCCGGCCGCCGCCGGCTCCAGAACCAGCACGGCGCGCGCGCGTCGCGCCTCTTGAAGAAGTTGCCGGCGAAAGGCCGCGCTCGAAGCCTCTTCGTCGGAGTTGAGGAAGATGCGGACGGAGCTGGCGGGCGATAGGCCGAGCGATCGAAGGGTGTGAATGGCCCACAACCCGATGATGATGCCCGACTTCATGTCGAGGATGCCGGGGCCGTAAGCCTTCCCGCCGCGAACGCGAAACGGCATCCGGGCCAGCGTTCCCACTTCCCAAACCGTGTCGAGGTGGCCGAGCAGCAGGAGGGGCTTTTGGGGGCGCGAGCGGCTGGACTGCCGACCCCAGAACTCGCCGACCACCGCCGCTCCGGCTGCCGGATGGCGCAGCAATCGGACCCGGCCGTGGCGGCGCCGCAACTCCGCGGCCATGAAGCGGGCCAGGCGATCGATCTGCGGGCGGCAATGGGTGGGCGATTCGATCTCCACGGCCTGCCGGAGGCCCTCGAGCATGGCGTCGAGGTGCGCTCGGCAGAAGGAGAGAAGAGATGACGGGTTCAAGAAGACCTCGCGCGATGGCGCCATGAAATTCTCGGCTCTGCGAACCGCCCAATCATTCCTGCTGACACCGAAAGCTCAATCATCTTATTCTAAGAAGTTAAAGAACACCGACTCATCCCTGGAGAATCCCGTCGGATCTCCTGACAGCAGGCACCCTTGAGCCACGTAACCTTCGCCATGCTGGTCCACTCCCATCAACCGGTGGGGAACTTCGCGCCCGTGTTCGAAGAAGCCTACCAGAAATCGTATCACCCCTTTTTGAGCGCTCTCAGCCACCACCCGCGGATTCGCGCGAGCCTCCACTATTCTGGCATTTTGCTCGAGTGGCTGGAGGCCCACCATCCCGAGTTCTTCCGCTTGCTGCGGCAACTGATCGAGCGGGAGCAGGTTGAGCTGCTGGGAGGTGGTTTTTACGAGCCGATCTTGCCCGCCATTCCCGACGCCGACAAGGTGGCGCAGGTTCGAAGACTCTCCGCCTATCTTCGAGACAAGTTCGGGCTGACACCGCGGGGCGCATGGGTGGCCGAGCGCGTCTGGGAGCCCGGGCTGGCCCGGCCGCTGGCCGAAGCCGGCGTCGAATACGTCACGCTGGATGACACTCACTTCCTCGCCGCCGGCCTCGAACCGGCCGAGCTCCAGGGTTACTACCTGACCGAGGAGGTGGGATATCCCCTGCGGCTGATTCCGGCCCTCAAGTCCCTCCGCTACACGATCCCGTTCCGCGAGCCGCTGGAGACAATGCGGATTCTCGAGCAGGGCCGCGCCCCCGGCCGTTTCGGGCCGCAGCCTGCCCTGTTCGTGTTCAGCGACGACTGCGAGAAGTTTGGCGTGTGGCCCGGCACGTTCGAGCACTGCTACCGCCATTTCTGGCTGGAGCGCTTTCTGCATGCCATCGAGAGCGCCGGAGAATGGCTGCGGACGGCAACGCTGGCCGACTGCGTTGCCGGCTCGCCGCCTTGGGGCCGCGTCTACCTTCCCACCGCCGCCTACCCCGAGATGATGGAGTGGGCTTTGCCCGAGGGAGCCTCGCGGGAATTCAGGTCCTGCCGGGAAGAAACCGAGCGGCTGGCGGGCGGCGATCGTTGCCGGCGCTTCTTGACCGGCGGGCTGTGGCGGAATTTCCTGCGCAAGTATCCGGAGTCGAATCAAATCCACAAGCTGATGTTGCGGATCAGCCGGCGATGGCAGGCCCTCCATGACGCGGGCGGGAGCCCGGAGCGATCCCAAGGGCTGAGCGAGGCGCACCGTCATCTGCTGGCCGGGCAATGCAACGACGCTTACTGGCACGGAGCCTTTGGCGGCCTTTACGCTCCGCACCTTCGCAGCGGCATCCTGCGCGAACTCATCCGCGCCGAGGCGATTCTTGACCGCCTGGAGCCCGATGACGACCGCCTGCGGATCGAATCGACGGATTTTGATCTCGACGGCAGCGCCGAGCTGCTCGTCGACCACCCCGCGTTCGGCCTGGTGATCAAGCCCTCCGACGGGGCCACCGTCTCCAGTCTTCGCTTCAAGCCGGCCGATGCGGAGTTGATCAACAGCCTCAGGCGGCGCCCCGAGGTGTACCACGACCGGGTGCGCCAGCAGGCCGGCGGAGCCGGCGCAGAGGCCGGCCACCCCCCGGCTTCCATCCACGAGCGCGTCGCCAGCAAAGAAGCGAATCTGGCCGCCTATCTCGCCTACGATCGCTATGCGCGCCACGCGCTGCGCACCTACGTCTTTCCGGCAACCAGAACTTGGGAGGATTTTGCCGGCTTGAACCTGGAGGAATCCGACCAGCTGGCAGGCGGAGCGTGGAGCCTGGCTTCTCAGGCACCCCCGGCCGTCTTCGAGTTCCGCCGTGAAGCTCGAACCAGCGTTGACGGCCGCGCCGTCCGGCTGGAGGCGATCAAGCGCGTGAGTACGCAGGCGGTGGGAGAAGAGTGGGAAGTGGCCTGCCGGTTGTCGGTCACCGCCGAGGCTCCCCCCGGCCCGCTCGCCCTCGGTCTCGAGTTGGTTTTCAATCTGCTCGCTCCCGACGCCGCCGACCGCTACTATCGCCTCCTGGCCGATGGGGGCGAGGTGCGGCGGCCGCTCGGGTTTCAGGGCGAGCTGGGCAGCGCCTCCCACCTGTTCATCGTCGATGGCTGGCAGCACGTGGAAATCGAGCTTGAAGCCGAGCCGGGGGCCGCCTGGTGGATGGCGCCCATTTACACCGTCTCGCAATCGGAGGCTGGCTTCGAGCGCGTGTATCAAGGCTCGGCCATTCTCGCCGTCTGGAAGGCGCCGGCCGGCTCGGACGGCGTTCTGCGGGCGGCCCTGCGGGCCCGCATTCGCCAGCCGGAAAAACCGTGAGCGCCGGAAGTTGAATTCGGCGGAGCGGTCTGCTATGGTGGGGGGGAGAAGGCCAAAGGAGCGGAGGGGCAATATGGCCGTCAGCCAGGAATTGCTAGACATTCTGGTTTGCCCGTTGTGCAAGGCTCCCGTCAAGCTCACGCCGGACGGCGAAGGGTTGAAGTGTGTTCAGTGCCGGCGCGTCTACCCGATCCGGGATGACATTCCCGTGATGCTGGTGGATGAAGCCCGGGTTGAAGGCGAATAGGGCCATGGCCGCCTCCCTCCACGGGAACCGATGACTCCGGGTTCTCTCCTTCCCGGCCTCCCCGCCGGCTCGCGCATTCTGATCATTCGCCTGCGATCCGTCGGCGACATCGTCCTGCTCACCCCGGCCCTGCAATTGCTAAAGTGCTGGAGGCGCGACCTCGAAGTCTCCGTGCTACTGGAACGGCGCTTCTATGGATTGCTCGACCATCACCCCGACGCCGACGAGATTCTCTATCTGGGCGACGCCGACGGACGACGGACGGCGCGGTCGCAGATCGACGCCGTCAGACGGTTGCGCCGCCGCCGATTCTCGCTCTGCCTCAATCTTCACGGCGGCCCCACCAGCGCCTTTTTGGCGCGCTCGAGCGGCGCGCAGTGGACGGTGGGCTTTCATCACTTTCGCCACCGCCGCCTCTACGATTTCCTGATTCCCGACGCGCGGACGATCCTCCACCAATCGGTGCTTCATACCGCGGAACACCAAGCCAGTGCGCTGTTCGCGCTGGGCTTGCCGCGCCGCGCCGTCCCCGCCGCCCGACTGTTCCCGAGCGCGGCCGAACTGGATTGGTGGCAGACCGAACGCGCCCGGCTCAACCTCGGCCCCACCCAGGCTTACGCTCTCATCCATCCCACCGCTCTTTACCCCACCAAGCAATGGGCAGCCGAAAACTTCGCGGAAGTTGGCCGGTTCCTCGAAGGCGCGGCCATCGCGCCCGTCTACGGCTCGGGCCCGGGCGAATCGGCGGCGCTGGATTCCGTGGCCCGCGCGGCCAAAACCAGCGTGCGGCGGCTGGAAGGCGCCAGCCTGGGCCAGTACGCCGCCGCGATCGCCGGCGCCCGGCTCTTCCTCGGCAATGACAGCGGCCCCGCCCACATGGCGGCGGCGCTCGGACGCCCCCTCGTCGTCGTCTTCGGATCCTCGAGCTCGGCCATCTGGGGACCGTGGCCCCGCCACACCGTCGGGCGCACGGCCGAGGTCGTCCAGAACCCCTATCCTTGCAACCCCTGCCCGGGAGACCACTGCTATTGCTTTGCGCAACCGGAGTGCATACGGTCAGTCGGCGTGGATCAGGTTCGTCGCGCCGTCGAGCGGGTGCTCGCGCGAACCGCCGCCTCGGGAGCCTAGCCGGCTTGCCGCCATCGCCGGCCGTCGAGCCTCAGTAGGGCGAATACGCCAGCCCTTTCGTCTTGCGATCCACCAGCAATTTCAGCGGGGGATCGACGCCGTTGATCCGCACGGTCACGACCACCGTTTCGGAGCCCTTGGACTCGGCACCCAGAATTTTGAAGCTCCGAATCTTTCCGTAATCGCCCTTCTCTCCCCATCCCGCCAGGAAATCGTCGAAGCTGTACGAGGAGCTCGGCTGCCACAGCCGATAGGCCTGCTGATAGTCTCCCTGCTCGAGAGTGGTCAGAAACCTCGTCACCGCCCGCTCTTCCGGATAATCCCACAGCGCGTACGCCACGAGGGTGCCGACGACGGCCAGAATCAGAATCAAAATGGGAAGGTATTTCCGCAAGCCTGTCCGGGGCGGCGGAGCTTTCGCGTCGAGAAGCGTCATAACGGCATTCTACACCGTTCGAGGCCGCATTCGGCTCCTCCCCCGCACTCCGCCCGGCGCCCTTGAGCCGGCCCAGCCGTTCCCGGCTTCACAGCGTCCGCCGGAACAGCAGCGTGGCCGCCACCATCATCACGGCGGCGAACACCACCAGGTAGGCGAGGTCACCCGCAACGGCCACGAATCCCGTGTTCTTCAGCAGCAAACTCTTGCAGGCGTGGACGGAGTAACTGAACGGGTCGACGGTGGCAATGGCGCGCATCCAGGCGGGAAAGGCCTGGGGAGGGTAGACGGCCCCGCTCGGGAAAAACAGCAGGGTGTTGAGCACTCCGAAGGTGGCGCGCGGCACCAGCGGATCGCTCACCCGCACCATGAACAGGAACATCATGCAGACCAGGGCCAGCGCCGTGGCCACAATCGTGACGAACATGTGAACCAGGCGCGCCGGGTTGAACGGGTCGGGAATGCCGGCGATCACCGAACCGACGGTCATCAGCACCAGGCCGGCCAGGATCGCCTTGATGGTGCCGGAAAGATTGAAGCCCATGATGAGCTCGAGCTTGGTGATGGGCGTGACGAGATACCCTTCGTGGAGGCCGCGCGCCTTGTCGTCAATAAAGATAATCCCTCCTCCGATCATCACCATCACAAAGATCGACAGAACAATGGAGCCCGGCAGCAGGTACTGGATGTAGGGAACGTAAGGATAGACCTCCACAATATTGAGCGTAACCTGGCTGGCCAGGCGAGGGGCGGGGTCAGGCTGATGATAAGCGCTGACCAGACTCGACAAGGTCCCCTCGAGGGTCGAAGCGATGAAGTTATCCGTGTTGTCTTCGATCAAGGCCACCTGGGGCGCGGTGCCCCGCAGATCGGCGCGGGAAAAGTTCGGAGGGATGTTGAGGACGCCGTTCACACGGCCGTTGCGAAGGTCGGTGAGCGCCCCCTGGAGATCGGAGTCATGGATCGCCACGAAGGTGCGGGCGTTGGCCGTGACGGCGCCGAGCAGTTCCCGCAGCCGGACGGCGGGCACGCCGCCGTCCTGATCGACGACGGCGATCTTCAGATTCTTCAGCTTGCCGCCGAACGCGTAGCCGAGCACGACCAGCTGCACGATGGGAAACACCATCGAGACAATGATCAGCGTCGGACTGCGCCGAAACCGGCGGAGATCGCGTTCAATGAGGGCCCACGTCCTGTGCATAGAATCCGCTCACTGGCCCGCCCCTTTACGGGCGCTGGTACATGAAGCTGGTATCGTATTTCGCCTCCTGCAGGGTGTCGCGCAACTGGCGGCCCGTGTAGTGCATGAACACGTCATCGAGCGTAGTGCTCTGCACGGAAAGCGACCTGATGGTGAGCCGCGCCCTCCGCGCCGCCTCGACCAGAGCGATCGTCGTCTCGGGGCCGTTCGTCGAGGCGATCCGAAAGACGTGATCCTGGGCCGTGACCCGCTCGACACCCGGCAAGCCCCGCAGCGTTTCGAGCCAGTTCTCCGGGGCGGCGGGAAAGCTGACCTCGAGGATGTTGTTGCCGGGAATCGAGGCCTTGAGCTTGAGGGGAGAATCGAGGGCCACGAGCTTGCCGTGATCCACAATGGCGATGCGGTCGCAGAGCTTGTCGGCTTCGTCCATGTAGTGGGTGGTCAGCAGAATGGTCAGGTCGCGCTCCTGCTTCAGCCGGGCGAGCATTTCCCACACCGCGACCCGCGACACCGGATCCAGCCCCGTCGTCGGTTCGTCGAGAAAGAAGATTTTCGGCTCATGGACGAGACCGCGGGCGATCTCGAGCCGCCGCCGCATGCCGCCCGAGAGATTTTTCACCGGCTTGGTCGCCCACGGTGACAGCTCGACGGCGGCCAGCAGCTCGCGAATGGCGCGCTGGCGCCGCTCGCGGGGGACTCCGTAGAGTTTGGCGAAAATCAGCAGGTTCTCCTCGAGGCTGAGGTCAAGATCGCTGGTCATGGCCTGGGGAATCACGCCAATGCACTTGCGCACGGCGTCGGGATTTTTGACGACGTCAAACCCGTTCACGCGCGCCGTGCCCGAGGTGGGCGGGATGAGCGTTGTCAGCATGCGGATCAGGGTGGATTTACCGGCCCCGTTCGGGCCGAGCAGCCCGAAAATCTCGCCGTGCTCCACACTGAAGCTGATGCCGTCGACGGCCGTGAAGGCGCCGAAGCGTTTCGTGATGTGATCGACTTCGATGGCCCCCATATCCGAGCCTCGGGCGATCGCCGTGGCCGCCCGGCAACGGAACGGCTCACGGCCCGGCGATCGGCAGCGTCACATAAGCGGTCATGCCGACGGCCAGGGCGCGGTCGCGGTTGTCGCACCGCAAGCGCACTTCAAAGGTCTTGATGTCGCGCTTGGCGCGGCTCACGTCGCGCTGGGTGGCGAAGCCCGCGTCCACGCCGCGATAGAACACGGTGCCCGTCTTCACGGCTCCGGAGGGCAGCCGCACGGGCAGCCGCTCGCCCAGCCGGATCTGGTCGATATACGTCTCCGGCACGTCGATCCGCACCCAGAGGTTGTCGGGATTGATCAGCGTCACGATGGGCTGCGCCGGGTTCACCACTTCCCCCGCCAGCGCCGCCCGCACGTCGACGATGCCGTCGATCGGCGACCGGATCTCCGTATAGCCCAGGCGGACGCCGGCCTTCTGCCGCTCGGCCGCCGCCGCCGCCCATTGCTGCCGGCCAGCCGCTACCGCCGCCGCCCGCGCCGCCACCTGCTGGGCGTTTGACTCGGCCAGAGCCACCGCCGCCTTCGCCGCCTGGACCTGCTTTTCGAGTGCCGTCACCCGGGCCTGAGCGGCTGCGAACGTGGTGCGCGACTGGTCGTACGCCTGGGCCGAAACGACGCCCTGGCCGTAGAGGCCCTCCGTGCGCTGGAAGTCGAGCCGGGCGTTCTCCAAGGTCGCCTGCGCCTCGGCGACCTGCGCTTCCACGGCCGCCAAGTTGGCCTCCGCCTGCCGAACCTCCTCGCGGGTTTGCGCTTCCTGGTATTTCAGTTCCGCCTCCGCCTGGCGCACGGTCGCCGCCGAGCTGGCGGCCGTATGGGCGTAAAACGACAAGTCGGCGCGATACTCCTGCGGCTGGAGCACCGCCAGCAGCTCGCCGCGCTTCACCGGGTCGCCTTCGCGCACCCACAGCTGGCTGAGCCGCCCTTGAATCTCCGCGCTCACCACGACGTCGTCGGTGGTGACGATGCCGGTGATGACCAAGTCCGGGGAGCGGCGCGTGGTCGCGTAGTAAACACCGCCGAGCACGGCGAGAACCCCCGTCAGAACCAGAAGCCGGCGCTTCATGCGGCGCGTGCCTCCCAGGGCCGAAACCGGGCGAGGGCCGCCGCGCGCCGGCGGTTGAGCGCGCCAACCGCCGGGAGCAAGCGAAACCCAGCTCTTTCAAGCCACGACTTCATGCTATCACAGCCCGCGGAGCGGCCGGCGATCCGGCGGTCGCGCAGCGGCAGAGCCGGGGAGCGGCGGCCAAGTCCCCATCGCCCGACGGGGCAATAGTACTGTATTGTTTAATACTATAATAGTATATAGACCTTGTCAGGAAAAAACGAAAGGGCCCGCCTTCCGCCGGGCGACGGGAGCGGGAAGCGCGGGAAATCCCAACTCTAGAGGTCCCGCACCAGCTCATTGACGACGCTGCGCACGCCTTCGTAAGGATCGCCCGCGCCTTCGTACTCGATGGAGTAGATTCCGCGGAAATGCGCCTGCCGGGAGATCTCCACGCAGCGGGCGAAATTGAACCGGGTTTCGTTGCCGTTGGCGTCGAATTCCAGGCCCTTGGCGTGGCAAACCGTCTTGGCATAAGGAAACAGCATCGGCAGGCCGCGCAGGCGGGTGGCCTCGTCGGGAAAGTTGCCGAAGTCGGGCAAAGAGCCGAGAAACGGGCTGTTGACGCCTTTGAAGAGCGCAATCAGAGCTTCCGGGTGAGTGGAACCGATCTCGCCGTGGTTCTCAATCAGCACGTAGATGCCTTTCGACCGGCCGTAAGCGGCGAGCTTCTTGTACGAATCGATGGTCAGCGTCAGGCCATTGAGGTTCATCCTGCCGGGGTCGCAGCGCACCGACTGCGCCCCGACGGTCTTGGCGACATCGATCCATCTCTTCGCAGCGGCAATGGCCGCGTTGCGCACGCTTCCGCTCGGGTCGGAGAGTCCTCCTTCGCGCCAAAGCTCCTCGATGTCGACGGGGATGTTGACGAGGCGCGAATGGGCGGCCGCCAGCTTCAAGCGCAGCTCCCGAAGGTAAGCCGGCTCGGTGGAGGCAAAGTGCGGCGCCACCATTTCCAGGTGATGAACATGGTAGCGGTCGGCAATCATCTCGGGGAAGTCCAGCAGCACCAGGTTCTCGGCCGCCGGCGCATTCTGATCGCGCGTCGAAGCGAACAGATTGTGAAAACTCCAGGAAGAAATGCCGATTCGGGCGAGCTTCGGATTCTCCGGCCGCGTCACGGGCCGGCGCCGCGGCCGCCGCCGCGTGTGCTGGGGGCCAAGCGGCCCGGCG